>CAMHGU010000001.1 GCA_946184715.1 uncultured bacterium
CATAGCAGTTGGCGCAGGGCGTGGCGCGTGGCGACCGCGCCGTGGCGGTGGTATGCCGGGCTGTACCGCGGCAAGCCGTGGTGGCGCAAGCTCCTGACGGGCGTGGCCTCCTTCATTGTGTTTGTGGCGCTCTACTTCGGCGCGCTGGTAATCAACCTGTTCGGGCTTTTCGGCGGTATGCCGTCGAGCTACGACATTATGCACCCGGGCACCCCCGAGGCCTCCTATATATATAGCGCCGATTGCAAGCTGATAGGTAAGTTCTACACCGAGAATCGCACTCCGGTGAGCTACGAGGAGATCAACCCCGTGTTTTTCCAAGCGCTGATAGCCACTGAGGACGAGCGGTTCTACGAGCACAGCGGCATCGACTTCCGGGGCCTGCTCGCCGCGCTCAAAGACGCCCTCGGCGGCAAGCCCCGCGGCGCCTCGACCATCTCGCAGCAGCTCGTGAAGAATATGCTGCGCACCCGCAGCTACTCCACCGGCTACCTGGGCAAGATACCCGGAATGCGCATCGTGGTGATGAAGAGCAAAGAGTGGCTCCTCGCGCTCCAGATTGAGTCGCACTACACGAAAAAGGAGATACTCACGATGTACGCCAACACGGTCGATTTCGGCAGCAATGTGTACGGCATCAAGACGGCTGCCAAGACCTACTTCAGCACCACGCCTGCCGAGCTTACCACCGAGCAGGCCGCCGTGCTCGTGGGCTTGCTCCGCGCCACCACCTACTACAATCCCCGCATCAACCCCCGCAATAGCCTTTCGCGTCGCAATGTGGTGCTCGACAATATGCAGCGGTGCGGCTTTCTGAGCGCCGACGAGTGCCGGCGCTGTCAAGCGCTGCCGCTCGAGCTGCACTTCGCGCCGGAGTCGCCCGTTGACGGCCTCGCCCCCTATTTCAGGCAAGCCGTGGCCGCCTCGCTCCGCGACTGGAGCTCCGCCTCGGGCTACGACCTCTACCGCGACGGCCTCCGCATCTACACCACCATCGACACCCGAATGCAGGCGATGGCCGAGCGCGCCGTCACTCAGCAGATGCGCACCCTCCAAGCCAGCTTCAACAGCCACTGGGCCGGACAAGACCCCTGGCGCGACGAGCAAGGACACCTCATTCCCCACTTCATTGAGGATATAGTGCTGCGCAGCGACACCTATAAAGCCCTCGAAGCACGCTTCCCCGATGCCCCCGATTCCGTGGCCTACTATCTCAACCGGCCCCACGAAGTGAAGCTCTTCGACTACGACGGCGGCCACACCGCCGTGATGAGCACCATCGACTCGGTGCGCTATATGGTGAAGTTTCTCCACGCCGGCCTCGTGGCCGTGGAGCCTTACACCGGCCACGTCAAAGCCTGGGTGGGCGATGTGGACTTCAACGCCTGGAACTACGACAAGGTGACCGCCCAGCGCCAGCCCGGCTCCACCTTCAAGCTCTTCGTCTATACCACGGCGATGAACTACGGCTACTCGCCCCGCGACTTTATGGTCGATGAACCCGTGACCTGGAGCTTCACCGACAAGGAGGGGCACCACACCTGGAACCCTCAGAACGCCTCGGGGCGCTGCACCGGCGACTCCATCACCATACGCGCGGCCTTCGCCCGGAGCGTCAACACCGTGGCCGTGCGACTGTGCCAGCGCTTCGGCCCCCGCAACGTGGCCAATGTGGCGCGCGATATGGGCATCAAGTCGCCCCTGAAAGGCTCGCCGCAGATTGCCCTCGGCGCCGAGGACGTCAACCTGCTCGAGCTTGTCGATGGCTACTGCACCGTGGCCAATGGCGGCCGACAAGTGGACCCTGTGCTCGTCACCCGCATCTACGACCGCCACGGCAACGAGATCTACAGCTCCAAGCTCGTGAGCAACGGCTCCATACCCAAGCGGTCGGCCTTCCTGATGCAGCAGCTGCTGCTTGCCGGCCTTACCGAGACCGGCGGCACCTCGGGCGCCCTCTGGCAGTATGTGCGCCCCTATAGCGGCGACACCGACTTCGGCGGCAAGACCGGCACCAGCAGCAACTACAGCGACGCCTGGTTTATGGCCGTCACGCCCAAGCTCGTGGTGGGCGCCTGGGTGGGCGGCGAGTATCGCAGCATTCACTTCCGCTCAGGCGCGCTGGGGCAGGGGAGCCGCACCGCCTTGCCTATGTGCGGCCTCTTCCTGCAGCAGCTCCTCGCCGACGCCCATTTCTCGCGCTACCGCTGCCGATTCCCCTCGCCGCCTATGACAGTCAACGAAGAGGAGTACAAATTCGACAACTACGAGCCGGGCCATCGCCCCGATAGCGACTCATTGCCCGCATATATCGACTCCCTGCTCCTCGCCGACCCCGCCTACGACGAGTATTTCGCCCCCTACGAGCAGGAACAAGCCCCGGCTCACTGACCTTGTGGCTTTCGGGCCTATTTTACTAAGTCGTTATAAATAAGATAGATGCCTCCGGCCGCTATGCCCACCACCACAAGCGACGTCACAATAGCGGTGACTATCAGGTAGCAGAGCATTCGCCAGCCGCCATAGCCCGAGAACTGCTTCAGCGATATAAACAACTGGACAAACGCCAGCAGCCGCAGCACCGAAAAGCCCAAGAAGTTGCCCGCGATAGAGAAGATACTGAAAGCATTGGCGGTATAGACCAGCGCGATGATAAATTCGGGAAACAGCAATCCCTTGCTATTGGGTGCCTTGCGCAGGAAAAAGTAGAGCGGAAGGAAGAACAGCACCAGAGCCGTCAGGGCAAAGATGGCCGGATTCTTTGTGCGCAGCTTATTGAGCGACTTCCCCACCTTCACTCCGGTGTAGTACAACGGCGATTCCACGGTGTGGCCGTTGATGACCAGGTGCTTGCCGGTTCGGTCATTGGTTACTTTCTCCACAACCTCAATCTCGTGCTGGCTGGATTGCGATATGGTGTTGCGCGCGTCGGGGTCGAGCGTGCAGCCGTGCTCAACCAGCAGAGCCAGCGCCGCCATAATAAAGAACAGCTTGAACGGCGGGAAATAAGCCGACTGCATACCGCTTATGTAGTCGCGGATCAAAAATCCCGGGCGCAGCACCAAGTCGCGCAAGGTGCGAAACATACTCCGATTGCCGAAACCCCACACGTCGAGAAACTGCATCACCGCTTTCTTGAATGAGAATCGGCCCACCGAAGCGGCCTGCCCGCAGCGCGGGCAGTAGTTGCCGCCATAGCGGGTGCCGCACGACGCGCACTCGTGCTTCGCGGCCGACATCGGTGCAAGCCTCGGCCTGCGACGCTGCCACATCCTGAATGTGCGCCACAGCGCTTTGCGCTTCGAGGCATTGGTAATATATCCCATCGCTTTCATCTCTACCATCGCAAATTTCAGCAATAATTATGACTTTTGCAATAGGTGCAGAGCTCATATTGAGAATTAGGGCGGCGACCGGCGCGCATATTAATAGGTGTTTATGGCACTGTTTTCGCAAAAAATTACTAATTTCGCAAGCTGAAACCGATATAACTATAATACTTGACGATATGAACGAATTAGCCACCAAATACGACCCCTCTGAAGTGGAGGAGAAATGGTACAAATACTGGATGGAGCATAAGCTATTCCGCTCGGTGCCCGATGAGCGCCAGCCTTACACCATAGTGATACCGCCGCCCAATGTCACCGGCGTGCTCCACATGGGCCATATGCTCAACAACACCATTCAGGATATCCTCATACGCCGCGCCCGCATGGAGGGGAAAAACGCCCTCTGGGTGCCCGGGACCGACCACGCCTCGATAGCCACCGAGGCCAAGGTGGTGAATAAGCTCGCTCAGGAAGGCGTCAAGAAGACCGACCTCACCCGCGAGCAGTTCCTCACCCACGCCTGGGAGTGGACCCACAAGCACGGCGGCATCATTCTCGAGCAGCTCAAGAAGCTCGGCGCCTCGTGCGACTGGGACCGCACATCGTTCACGATGGACGAGGTGCGCTCCGAGAGCGTCATCAAGGTGTTTGTCGACCTCTACAATAAGGGCCTCATATATCGCGGCGTGCGTATGGTCAACTGGGACCCCGCCGCCCTCACCGCTCTCAGCGACGAGGAGGTAATATATAAGGAGGAACACAGCAAGCTGTTCTATCTCCGCTATCGCATCGTGGGCGACGAAGAGAAGTATATCGTGGTGGCCACCACACGCCCCGAGACCATTCTGGGCGATACCGCCGTGTGTGTCAATCCCCACGACGAGCGCTATCAGTGGCTTAAGGGCAAGAAGGTGACGGTGCCGCTCGTAGGCCGCGAGGTGCCCATCATTATGGACGACTACGTGGAGATGGAGTTCGGCACAGGCTGCCTCAAGGTCACTCCCGCCCACGACGTCAACGACTATATGCTCGGTGAGAAGTACAACCTGCCCTCGATCGACATCTTCAACGACAACGGCACCATCAGCCCCGCCGGCGGCCTCTACGTGGGTATGGACCGCTTCGAGGTGCGCCGCGTCATCACCGCCGACCTCGAGAAGGCCGGCCTCCTCGAGAAGGTGGAAGACTACGACAACAAGGTGGGCTACTCCGAGCGCACCAACGTGGTGATAGAGCCTAAGCTCTCGATGCAGTGGTTCCTCAAGATGGAGCAGCTCGCCAAGCCCGCCCTTCAAGCCGTGATGACCGACGACGTGGCCTTCGTGCCCGCCAAGTTCAAGAACACCTATCGCCACTGGATGGAGAACGTCAAGGACTGGTGCATCTCGCGCCAGCTCTGGTGGGGACACCGCATTCCCGCCTACTTCCTCCCCGAGGGCGGCTACGTGGTGGCCGAGAACGTGGAGAAAGCCGTAGAGCTCGCCCGTGCCAAGACCGGCAACGACGCCCTCACCGCAGCCGACCTCCGTCAGGACGAAGACTGCCTCGACACCTGGTTCTCCTCGTGGCTCTGGCCCATCTCCCTCTTCGACGGTATCCGCAACCCCGACAACGACGAGATACGCTACTACTATCCCACCACCGACCTCGTCACCGCCCCTGATATCATCTTCTTCTGGGTGGCTCGTATGATTATCGCCGGCTACGAATATCGCGGCACCTTCCCCTTCAAGAACGTGTACTTCACCGGTATCGTGCGCGACAAGCTCGGCCGCAAGATGTCGAAGTCGCTCGGCAACTCGCCCGACCCCATCAAGCTGATGGAGCGCTTCGGCGCCGATGGCGTGCGTATGGGACTTATGCTCGCCGCCCCCGCCGGCAACGATATCCTCTACGACGATTCGCTCTGCGAGCAGGGTCGCAACTTCAACAATAAGATATGGAACGCTTTCCGCCTCGTCAAAGGGTGGGAGAGTGCCGACATAGAGCAGCCCGAGAGCAGCCGCATCGCCATCGAGTGGTTCCGCTCCGTGCTCAACAAAGCTGCCGCCGAAATGGCCGAGCACTTCGCCAAGTTCCGCATCAGCGACGCCCTGATGACCGCCTACAAGCTCTTCTGGGACGACTTCTCGTCGCTCTACCTCGAGGCCGTGAAGCCCGCTTATCAGCAGCCCATCGACAAGGCCACGCTGGCCGCCACCCTCGATTACTTCGACTCGCTGCTGCGCCTGCTCCACCCCTTTATGCCGTTTATCACCGAAGAGCTGTGGCAGCACATCAGCCAGCGTGCCGAGGGCGAGAGCATTATGTACGCCGCGATGCCGCAAGGCGGGCCCGTCGATGAGAAGCTCCTTGCCGACGTAGCCGCTGCCTCCGAGATCATCGCCGGAGTGCGCACCGTGCGCCTCCAGAAGAATATCCCCAACCGCGAAGTCCTCACCCTGCAGGTGCTCGGCGAGCCATCGGTGCCCGCCCTCCCCATCGTGATGAAGCTCGCCAATGTGGACAAGGTGGAGGGTATCGAAGCCGAAGACCCCACAGCCGCCGCATTCCTCGTGGGCACCGTGCGCTACAGCGTGCCCTTAGGCAACAACGTCAACGTCGAGGCCGAAATCGCCAAGCAAGAGACCGAGCTGGAGTATCTGCAAGGCTTCCTCACCTCAATCGAGCGCAAGCTCGGCAACCAGAACTTCGTGGCCCGCGCTCCCGAGAAGGTCGTTGAGGCCGAGCGCAAGAAGAAAGCCGACGCCGAAGCCAAGATAGCCTCGCTCCAAGCCTCCCTCGCCAAGCTCCGCAGCCTGTAATCCCCTTACAACCCAATGAGCGACAAAGATCGATACATAATATCAGGTTGCAATGGCGCGGGTAAAACCACGGCCGCCGGCACTTTGTTGCCGATGTCATACAAGTGTATAGAGTTTGTCAACGCTGATGAGATAGCCAGAGGAATATCGCCATTTAACCCTACTGCAGTTGCCATTGAAGCAGGGAAGATAATGCTTAATAGGATTCGTGAACTCTTGTCTGATAATCTTTCTTTTGCTATTGAGACCACTCTTGCCGCAAAAAGCTATGTAAATCTAATCGAAGAAGCTCAAGTTCACGGATATAAAGTGACGTTGGTGTATTTTTGGCTAAAATCTACGCAATTGGCTTGCCGAAGGGTCGCAAAAAGGGTTTCTTTAGGAGGTCATGACATCCCCCGGCAAGATATTATAAGGCGCTATTATAGGGGGATTGACAATTTCTTCAATCTGTACAAAGGTATTGTCGATTCTTGGATGCTTGTTGATAATAGTGTCTCCCCAAGAGAGCTGATTGCTTATGGCGGTCGCGACAAGGAGGAAGTGATTTTAAACGAGATTAAATTTATAATGGTAAAACAAAATGTCGGGCGAAGAATTAGATAGAGTTGTAAAAACCACTATGGAGGGCTTGCAACTGGCCGAGATAGCGATGCTTGAAGAGAAAGCAAGCCGTGGCGACTACATCATTGTGTCAGGCAAGAGAGGTGGAGTGATGAAGCTCTCCGCTGCCGAGGCGTATAAGAATGCTTATCCCAAAGAGTATAAGCGTTTTGTAGCCAAGCGCAAGAAGGTCTTGGAACAGATGGCTAAATTGTGACTTATAACTCCAAAAAAGAACTGCGAATTATGAGCGACGTCAATCAGCAATCGATGCTGCCGATAGGCACCGTGGTGGGCGGGCGTTACCGCATCGTCCGCTACCTGTCGAGTGGCGGTTTCGGCAACACCTACGAAGCCGAACACACCGACCTCGGCAACCGCTGCGCCATCAAGGAGTACTTCGTCGACGGGATGACCCATCGCGGCGACAACGGCCTCTCGGTGGAGGTGAGCAACACCCAGAACCTCAACATCTACAATAGCCAGCTCGATAAGTTTCGCCAAGAGGCGCAGCTGCTCAACAAGATGCAGCACCCCGGCATAGTGCGTGTGCACGACCTCTTCGTCGATAACCAGACGGCCTACTATGCGATGGACATCATTGAGGGCCAGTCGCTCGCGGCAATCCTCAAGCAGAATGGCCCGCTCTCGGAGCAGCAAGCGCTGCGCTACATCAGCCAAGTGCTCGACGCACTGGCCTATGTACACTCCCGCGGCTTGCTCCACCTCGACATCAAGCCCGGCAACATAATGATCGACCGCACCACCGACCGCGCCGTCCTCATCGACTTCGGCGCCACCAAGCAGTTCGACCGCTCCAGCACCGGTTTCAGCTCCACCGCCCCGGCCTTCACCAAAGGCTACGCCCCTCCGGAGCAGATCAACTATAACAAGGTGAAGATAGGCCCGTGGACCGACCTCTATGCCCTCGGCGCCACCCTCTTCACCCTCACCACCGGTGAGTTCCCGCCCCTCTCCGACGACATCACCGATTACGAGGACGCCGCATTCCGTTTTGCCGCCGATGCCACCCCCGCCTTCCGCCGGCTCGTAGTGTGGCTGATGCAGCAACCCACCAAGCGCCGCCCCCAGTCCGTCCCCGAGGTCCTCCAATTGCTCGCTCCCGGAAAAGCCGAGCCGGAAGGCCCTACCCACGAGCCGAAGTCTCTACGCCAAAGAGCAGAAGAAGGCGACCCCGCAGCGCAAAATCAACTTGGAACTTGTTACTATGATGGCGATGGGGTTGAGCAAGACTATGCAGAAGCCGTCAAGTGGTTCCGAAAAGCGGCCGAGCAAGGGTTTGCTTGGGGTCAATACAACCTCGGTGAATGTTACTATAAAGGCAAAGGAGTTGAGCAAGACTATGCCGAAGCAGTTAAATGGTATCGAAAAGCAGCCGAGCAAGGACATGTAAAGGCTCAAGAACAACTTAAAGAGGTTGAAAATAAGCCCGAAGAGCTGAATTGGCTTATTGTACTATTAGTATTGTATATAGTGCTCATCGTTATTATCGGTTCTATCATAAGTTAGCTTTTTGAAAGCACCTAATCATTGTGGGTGGTAATGGAGTGGGCGGGGTTGACACGAAATTAAAGTTTGAAAGGAAAGAGGGGAGGGAAGTTACGGAACAGAAATTTTTTAGGGGCTAAAACCGAAATTTGTTCAGAAAATTTTAGGTTTTATGCTATAAAACATATAAATTTGCACTCAAATTCGCTCAACGTGAGGGCTGCTTGTGTCCGCATGGGGGCATATCTGTTATTAGCGCTTAGCCTATGGCGCTAATTGACAACAATTTAAGGAGGCAGCGAAAGGTCGCTGCCGCGAAGAGAAGAAAATATTTTATTAATAATTATTAGATAGTGTTTATGAGAAAAAAGTTACTTCTTTTCTGTGGGGTACTACTGATGGCACTCAATGCGCTGGCCGACGTCACTGTGACGGGCGTAGTGCTTGAGGAAGGGACCAATGAGCCCGCCATCGGCGCTACAGTGGCGTGCAAGGAGAAGCCTTCGATAGCTACGGCTACCGACCTCGAAGGTAACTTCACGCTGAAAGTGCCCTCTGCCAATTCTCACTTGCAGGTGACTTACGTAGGCATGCAGACCAAGACCGTGAAGGTCAGCTCCGAGCCTATGACGATCACCCTCGTTTCCGATTCAAAGGTGCTTACCGAAGTGGTGGTAACCGGTATGGGTACTACCGATAAGCGTCTTTACACCGGTGCCACCACCAAGATTGATGCCTCGAAGACGAAGCTTGACGGTGTGGCCGACATTACCCGTTCGCTCGAAGGACGCGCCGCCGGTGTGTCGGTGCAGAACGTGTCGGGTACGTTCGGTACGGCTCCGAAGATTCGCGTGCGCGGTGCCACATCAATCTACGGCACATCAAAGCCCCTTTGGGTGGTTGATGGCGTGGTGATGGAGGACGCCGTTGAAATCTCGGCCGACGACCTGTCGTCGGGCGATGCCGTGACGCTTATCTCCTCGGCCATCGCCGGCCTCAATGCCGACGATATCGAGAGCTTCCAGATCCTCAAGGACGGCTCGGCTACATCAATCTATGGCGCGCGCGCCATGGCCGGTGTGATTGTCGTCACCACCAAGCAGGGTAAGGCTGGCTCCACAAGCATCAACTATACAGGTGAGTTCACTTATCGCCTTAAGCCCCGCTACTCCGAGTTCAACATCAGCAACTCGCAGGAGCAGATGGGTATATATAAGGAGATGAAAGATAAGGGGTGGCTTGAATTCTCATCGCTTGTCAACTCCACGAGCTCGGGTGTGTACGGTACGATGTACAAGCTCATCGACCAGTACGACCCCGCTACCGGAAAATATGGCTTGGCCAACACCGAGCAGGCTATGAACGAATACCTGCGCGGCGCCGAGTTCCGCAACACCGACTGGTTTGACCTGCTGTTCAACAACACCGTGATGCAGAACCACGCTATCAGCATCAGCGGCGGTACCGACCGCGGTCGCTACTACACCTCTACCTCTATTATGTACGACCCTGGATGGACCAAGACCAGCTCCGTAAATCGTTACACCTTCAACGGTAACGCCTCTTACGACCTGTCGAAGACCCTCCGCGTGAAGATCCTTACGGCCGACTCCTATCGTAAGCAGAAAGCGCCCGGCACTCTGAGCCAGGACGTCGATGTGGTGAGCGGTGAGGTGAAGCGTAGCTTCGATATCAACCCTTACTCCTATTCGCTCAACACTTCGCGCACTACCGACCCGAATGCTATCAGCACTCGTAACTATGCCGACTTCAACATCTTCAATGAGTTGAAGAACAACTATATCGACATCGACGTGCTCGATGTCAAGTTCCAAGGCGAATTAAACTGGCGACCCATCAACGGTCTGGAACTCAACGCCATAGCCGACTACCGCTATAGCAGCTCCAAGCAGAACCACTACGTGAAGAACCAGTCGAATCAAGCTATGGCCTATCGCGCCGGTATCTTCCCCGAGAACGCTACCATCCGCGATAGCAACCCGTACCTCTACACCGACCCCGATGTGCCCAATGCTCTTCCGCAGACGGTACTTCCTAAGGGCGGTATCCTCTACCACACCTTATATAGTATGAGCCAGTTCGACTTCCGTGGCACTGCCCAATATAATAAGGTGTTCAGCTCCGACCACATCACCAACTTTATGGTGGGTGCTGAGGCCAGCTCCATCAATCGCCACACTGAGGCGTTCACCGGTTGGGGCATTGACTACGACAACGGTAACCTGCCGTTCCTCGACTACACGATGTTCAAGCAGATGGACGAGGAGAATGGTGTGTACTACAGCGACAGCTGGACTTATCGCCGCAACGCCGCCTTCTTCGGCACGGCAAGCTACTCGTGGAAGAGCCGCTACGTGTTCAACGGCGTGCTTCGCTACGAAGGCTCCAACAAGCTCGGCAAGTCCAACCAGAGCCGTTGGCTCCCCACGTGGAACGTATCGGCAGCGTGGAACGCTCACGAAGAGCCCTGGCTCGCAAGCATCTTCCAGCGCGAAGACGCTTGGTGGAACCACGCTAAGCTCCGTCTCTCTTACTCGCTTACCGGCGAGAGCGGCCCCGACTATGTGTCCAATGCCACTCCCCAGTTCTATCCCTTCCGCCCGTGGCGTCCTACCACCGAGGCTAAGGAACTCGGCCTTGAGCTCTCCGAGCTCGGCAATAGCGAGCTGACCTACGAGAAGAAGCACGAGTTTGACCTCGGTGTTGACCTCGGTTTCCTCCAGAACCGCATCAACCTGTCGTTCGACTGGTACATCCGTAACAACTACGACCTTATCGGCCGTATCTACACCGAGGGTGTAGGCGGTGTCACCCAGAAGTATGCCAACGTGGCCTCGATGCGCTCCCACGGTGTGGAATTCACCCTCACCACCCGCAACTTCGATACCCAGGACTTCGACTGGACCACCGACTTCACCTTCGCCTACGCGAAGAACAAGATTACCGAGCTGCAATCGCGCTCGCGCGTCATCGACCTTATCCAGGGTACCGGTTTCCCACTTCAGGACTATCCCGTGCGCGCCATCTTCTCTATCCCCTTCGTAGGCCTCAACAACGAGGGTCTGCCTATGATTATCAACGAGGATGGCGATGTCACCACCTCCAACATCAACTTCCAGGAATTTGAGAAGCTCGACTTCTTGAAGTACGAAGGTCCGGTTGACCCCATCATCACCGGTGGTCTTAACAACTCGTTCCGCTGGAAGAACTGGAGCGCCAACCTCTTCATCACCTATTCGTTCGGCAACAAGCTTCGCCTCTCGCCCGACTTCGCGGCCGCCTACAGCGACCTCGACGCTATGCCCAAGGAGTTCAAGAACCGTTGGGTGAAGCCCGGCGACGAAGCCTACACCAACGTGCCCGTCATCGCCTCGCGCCGTCAGTACTACAACGACAGCCAGCTCTCCTACGCCTACAACGCCTACAACTATTCTACGGCACGCGTAGCCAGTGGCAGTTTCATTCGTTTGAAGGACATCTCCATCACTTACAACTTGCCCGACCGCGCCCTCAAGGCTCTCCGCCTCAACTCCGCCTCGGTGAAGCTGCAAGCCACCAACCTCTTCTTGATCTATCGCGACAAGAAGCTCAATGGTCAGGATCCTGAATTCTTCAACAGCGGCGGTGTGGCTACTCCTATGCCTAAGCAGTTTACGCTCACTCTCCGTTTTGGTCTCTAATCGTTAACAGGAACTTACTACTATGAAGATAAATAAGATAACAATGCTGATAGGTAGCGCCCTGGTGGTGCTTGGAATGGCGTCGTGCAACGACTTCCTCGACAAGGTGCCCGACACCCGCGTCGACATCAACACCTCGCCTGAGCAAGTGCGCCTGCTCCTCGTTGACGGATATATGCGCTACAACTATACCATCCCCTGCGAATTCTCTACCGACAACGTGGTGGACAACAACGCCCCCAACCAGAACGGCCTCCGCTACAACCTCCCGTCGTACGACCGTATGGACGATGAAATTTTCCGCTTCGACGACGTCAAGTCGGGTACCGGCGAAGACTCGCCCTCCTCGATATGGGAAGGCTGCTACCACGCCATCGCCGCTGCCAACCACGCTCTCGAAGCTATCGCTAAATTTGAGGCCGACGGTCGCGGCAGCGAGGTGCAAGCCCTCAAGGGCGAAGCGCTCGTGATTCGCGCCTTCCACGCCTTCCTGCTCACCCAGGTGTTCTGCATGCCCTATCGCGGCGCTGAGCTCAGCAAGTCGATTCAGGGTATTCCGTATCCCACTGAGCCTGAGACCAAGGTGCTTGTGCACTACGACCGCGGCAACCTCGCCGACACTTACGACGCCATCGAGCGTGACCTCCTCGAAGGCCTGCCGCTCATTGATGACCAGATTTACGATGTGCCCAAGTATCACTTCAACCGAGCCGCAGCCAACGCCTTTGCCGCCCGCTTCTATCTCAACAAGCGCGAATACGACAAGGTGCTCCAGTACTGCAACGCCGCTTTCGGTGGCGAAGCCGTCGATCCGTCGCCCTTTATGAGCAACATCTGGTCGCAGACCAACCTCTACTATCTGAGCGACTTCGGCCGCTACTTCACCAATGTGCTTCAGCAGCGCAACCTGCTCTGCACCGCTACCTACTCGATTGCGGCTCGTCACTTCACCGGCGGTCATCGCTACGCCTGCAACGGCTCGGCCAAGCGTGCCACTATCCAAGGCCCCGGCCCGTCGTGGGAAAAATGCCGCTGGAGCTCCAGCGCCACCGGCGAGACCTTCGCTATGAACCCCTGCTTCTATGCTTGCTGCTTCATCAACGGCAACCAGGAGTACGGCACATTCTTCGGCGGCCCGCTCGGCGAGCAGTTTGAATACACCGACAAGGTGGCCGGTATCGGCTATGCCCACATCGTATATCCTGAGTTTACCGGTGAAGAGGTGCTCTTGATGCGTGCCGAAGCCAAGCTCTTCCTCGGCGACATCGCCGGAGCCGTGGCCGACCTCAAGGTATGGGACGACGCCCACCAGATCAACAGCGCCGGCGACGACCGCACCGTGCCCCTCACCGCCGAGCTTATCAACGACTTCTACACTCGCTACGAGGACTCGCAGGAGTTTGGCATAGCCAAGAAGATTCACATCGACGAGGTGTGCCCCAGCGACAAGTATTCGGCTGCCGGCATTATGCCTTACCTGCAGTGCGTGCAGCACTTCCGCCGCATCGAGTTTATCCACAACGGTAAGCGCTTCTTCGACATCAAGCGCTACGGTATCGAGATCACCCACTTCATAGGCAAGACCGACAAGGTCACCCTCCAGGTGCTCGACCCGCGCTGGGCTATGCAGATACCCACCGAGGTGCTCTCGGCTGGTATGGAACCCAACTTCCGCGCCGCAAGCCCCACTACCGATGAGACAGCTCGCGCTAAATTCTCAATGGCTAACTAATCCAAAATTGTCACAGTCATGAAAGCAACCAAACTTATATATTCAGCTTTAGCGCTTGCCGTTGTGGCACTCTCATCGTGCAGCAAGGACAAGTTTACCGACACCATCTTCCCCGATGTCGATAACGAGCTCGACCCCAACTCCTACACATATAAATTCGACAAGTGGATTCAGCAGAGCTATCTGCTGCCTTACAACCTCGAGTTCCGCTATAAGATGGAGGACGTGAGCGCCGATATGAACTACAACCTCGTGCCTGCCGAGCTTGATAAAGCTATGGATCTGGCCGTGCTTACGAAGCACCTGTGGTTTGACGTGTACAAAGATATCGTCAATGCCGACTTCTGCAAGCAGTATGGTCCCCGCATCATCCACCTCATCGGTTCGCCGGCCTACAACCCCAACTCCGGTACCGAAATCCTCGGTTTGGCCGAGGGCGGTGTCAAGGTCACCCTCTTCAAGGTCAATGAGCTTAACGACCCCACTCCGGCCAACATCGAATTCTTGAATGAATACTACTTCAAGACGATGCACCACGAGTTCTCCCACATCTTGCACCAGACCAAGTCGTACCCCAACGAGTTTGGCCTCATCAGCACCGGTCTCTACGATGCCAACAACTGGCAGGATAAGCCCGAAGGCTATGTGAACTCGCGCGGTTTCGTCACTCCCTACGCCAGTTCGCAGGTGCGTGAAGACTTCGCCGAGACGATTGCCAACTACATCGTCAAGACCGATGAGGACTACAAGAAGATCTACGACTACGCCGCAAGCGGCTGGGCTACCGACGATGCCGACGCCCTCACTCCCGTGTACTATCGCTGGTACTACTGGAAGAACAACGAGGTAACCCCCGAGCAGCCCGAGAATATGGTGTACGTAAGCGATGCCGAGTGTGTATTCACTTACGACGAGGAAGGCAACCGTATCGGTGTCAACCTCCGCTCCGATAAGAGCATCATCGTCTATCCCGTGGAGGATACCGACGGCGTGGATGGCGTGGCTGTCATCAAGCAGAAGATTGAAATCGCCCGCAACTGGTTCAAGTCGGCCTGGAATGCCGACCTCGATGCCCTCCGCAATGAGGTGCAGGTGCGCCAGGTGAGCTACGACATCAACGCTCTGCGCAAAGAAATTACTGACATTCAATAATTTTGCACTGATATGAAACTGAATAAACTTTCCTATATAGCAGCCGCGTTATTGGCACTCACTGCTGCCACATCGTGCAAAAGCGAAATCGACGACATCTTCGACAAGTCGGCTGCCGAGCGTATTGAAGACGCTATCAGCGACTACACCAAGGTCCTCACTTCGGCTCCTAACGGCTGGGTGATGCAATACTTCGCCACCGATGAGGAAAAGGGCTATATCTACTATATGAATTTCAAGGCCGATGGCTCCGTAGTCATCGCCAGCGACAACGAGTGGATAGGCAACACTTATAAAGAGGAGACCAGTGTGTTCCAGGTAATCGGCGACGATGGCCCGGTGCTCACTTTCAATAGCTACAACACGCTCTTCCATCTCTTTGCCGACCCTAACGACGTGCCCGAATGGGGCGGCGACGTGCTCGGTGAAGGCCACAAGGGTGACTACGAGTTCCGCGTGATGGGCTACGATGAGGCCACTCAGACTATGACCCTCCGCGGCAAGAAGCGCAACATCGAGATTCTTCTCACCCAGCTTCCCGCCGGCGTCAATCCTGAGCAGTACTTCGCCGACCTCAAGGAGAAACGACCCGCCGTGCTCGACGAGCGCGTTACCCTGCTGTATCTCACCACCCCCAAACACGAGTATATTGTGTACGATATGGCTTCGTGCGAAATAGGCTACTTCCCTGTGGATGGCGATGAGATTGCCGACATTCAGTATGCCACTTGCGTATTCAATGGCGACGGCATCCGCTTCGCCACTCCTCTCGAGCTCGACGGCGCCACCGTGCAGAACTTCAAGCTCAACTCGGCTGGCATTCTCGAGTGTGTAGATAAGGACCAGACTGCCACCCTCAGCCCCGGTAAGCTCTACGACGTGTTCACTTCAGTCAACTACGCTTGGCAGATGGATTCACAGTCGCTCACCGGTAGCGTTTCTGATGCATATCAAGCCGTGGTGGACGAAAGCAAGGCCAAGACCGGCGGTTTCGGACAGAATTTCCGCTACTTCTTGTTCGACATCTTTGTAGATGCCGATGGCGTTGTGCATCCGGCCCTTAGCTTCCGCAACGGTAACGCAACAGGCCACTTCTACCTCGACAAGAACGAAGCCGGCGACAACGGCGTCAAGTTTGCCTTTACCGGAAGCGGCGATGCTGTAGCGCTCCGCTACATGGAGCTTGAGAACGGTCCCACCTTCACCACTAAGGCTTATCAGGACTTCATCGCCCTGCTCACAGCCGGCGAGTGGACTATCACTGCCAATTCGGCTATGGCTCCCACTGAGCTTACCTTCGTCAATAAGAACAACACTGCCGACACTTTCAAGGTAGTGCTCCAATGATAGAATTTTCAATTTAACCTATTTATTAATCCCTAACTACTTAGTACGATGAAGAAATTTTTACTTCTTTCGCTCGTAGCTCTCACAGCAGTGGGTGCTTCGGCAACTAAGCACTTCAGCCGCGTAAGCCGTCAGGCCGACGAGATGAAGGCTGTGGTGATGCAGAAGGTGGTCAGCGACCGCTCTGATGTCCTCCGTCAGGCCGCTCAGGCTAAGGTGGTGAAATCGGTAGTCGCTAAAAACGGCACTAAGGTTCTTCTTATGGAGAACAACGGCGTGGCAAGCAAGCACCTCATCGGTGCCGCCGACGCTAAGGTGGCCGCCAAGAAGCCCCGCGTAGCCCTTAAGGACGCCGCTGAAGGAGCTTCCTTCTACGAAGACTTCGAAGAGTACGACGGCACCTCTTGGGCCTGGCTCCCCGAAGGCTGGAAGCGTGAATCGAAAGCCGGCTACGAACCCGGTGCCACTAAAGAAGAAACCGCCGGTTACAACTTCTCGTGGGCTGTATCGGCAGGCGCTTTCACCGCTATGCCGCAGGGCAAATACGGCGCTCGCGTGCAGTTTGCTCACCCCGTAAACACCACCGGTGACGAAGAGGCTGAGCCTAACTACGGTCTTGACCCCCAAGACGAGTGGCTCTACACTCCCGTATTCACTCCCGGTCGCCAGGAGAAGATCACTGCCATCGTGCAGTACTCGCCCTTCTGGTATCGCATCAACAACGACATCCTCTTCGAATCGTTCGAATTCGTGTTCGACGCTGAGAACTGCAACCTCGAGGTGCTCCTCTCCGAAGATGGTGGTAAGACGTTCGAAACTAAGGTATTCGACGCTATCGAATACTCGAAGCAGAAATACACCGACGAAGAGCTTGCCGAGGCGTTAGGCGAAGACATTCAGGCAAAGGTGTCGATCGACGCTACCGACTATGTAGGCAAGGAAGTGGTTCTCGCTTTCCACTACTACGGTTATGATGGCGAATCGGCAGTTGTTGACGTTGTGAAGTCGGCAATTCCGCAGCCCGAAGCTTACTACTACAACCCCACCGGTACGCTCTACTCCGGTCTCGACATTGACTGGTACAGCCTTACCGACACTTGGACAGTGCTCCCCGCTTACACCGACGTGACTTGGCTCAACGCCTCCAACGACGATAGCGAAGAGTTCCTTTGGAGCTATGTAGATCCTGAAGGCACTCCCACAGAGGAAGGTTTCCTCTCCGATATGATTGAAACCGATGATGTTGACCTCACCGCGCAGTACGGCTTCTACGATTCGCTTGATCAGAATCCTATCCTTGCTGCTTCGGCAGGCGACTTCGGTGCTGAATACCAGGCCGATTACTCGCCCTACATCCAGTTTGGTGGCGACTTCGACCTTACCGACTACACCGCAGCCCGCAACTTCGGTCTTACCAACTGGCGCGACGTCCCTGATGCTGATGGCAACTCCATCGGCAACTGGGGCTTCGGTATCGGTTACGACGACACTTGGAATCGTATCTTTGGCACCGAGACTTCGGAGGCTCGCATGTCGGCTGTAGCTCAGTACTTCCCCAGCGCAGGTCACCCCATCCTTCTTAAGGGTGCTTGGGCTCTCGCAGGCTGGCAATCCACAAGCGACTTTGAGGTTACTGCCAATGTAATCGCTGTTAACCCCGACGGTACCCTTGGTGAAACCGTAGCTTCCGCTACCACCACTGTTCCCGCTCAGGCTGAGTTCGGCGCAGGTACTATCGAGTTCAAGTTCGAGACTATCGACCCCATCACTCAGCTCCCCGTTGATGGTGAGATTACTGTCGACAATGGTTTCCTCCTCGTATTCGACTGGGATAAGGAAGCTGTGGATGCCGCAGGCGTTGAAGCCCTGACATTCCTTGCCAACAGTGACCCCATTGCTGATGGCGACACCTATGGCTACTTCTTCATCGAAAGCACCGACCTCGAGACCGGTGAGGCTAAGCAGTCGCTCTATCCGACCGATGCTCTCTCAATCTCGACAGGCCCGTGCTACCTCTCGTTGTGTGTAATGATTGATGGTAGCTACACCGCTCTTGAGCCCCTCTTCGATGAAAGCGAAGCTATCATCGATGCCGACGTAGCCGGTGAAACCCGCGTATTCCCCGTGGTTACTTCCGAAGACACCGAGAGCATCTTCGTACAAGAGGATGAGGAAGGCACTCTCCCCGAGTGGGTATCCTATACTCTCGAGGACGTTTACGGCGAAGAGACCGAAGGCCGTCGCAAGGCTGAAACTTATCAGTACACCGCCTTCACCGTTACTATCGACGCTCTCCCCGAAGGCACCGACTATCGTGAGACCGAACTCACCCTCCGCGTGCCCGGTGATAAGATTGACTTCATTATTACTCAAGGCGAATACACAGGTGTCAACGTCGTTCGCAAGGACAATGGCATCAAGGTTTCGACCGTAGGTGACAACTTCGTAATCACCGCTCCCGCCGACGTGAAGTACGTACGCGTATTCAACGGCGCCGGTCAGCTCGTGAAGACTGCTGCCCTCAACGGCACCACCAACGTCAACAACGCCGACCTTGCTAACGGTATCTACATCCTCCGCTTCAGCAACAAGGCCGTTGTGAAAGCTGTGAAATAAACTTTCGCACTATATAACACTATCTATCTGAGGAATCGGGGTTGCCGCGACTGGCAATCCCGATTTTTTACTGCCCCGGCGGTGCAGATGTTCCGGCGGTTCTAGATCTTCTAGAAATTCTAGATGTTCTAGATGGGCTTGTGGGCCTTGGGGGTGAAGCGCTTGAGGAGGGCGTTCCAGAGAGGCTGAAAGGTGAATTTGTCGAAGAGGAGGGAGCCGAAGAACACTGCGGCTATGAAGCCGCCGAGGGCGAGACTGAACATGAGGCTATCGGGGAATCGATTGGCGAGGTAGCGCACCATCTCGCGGTAGTGGACCCAGAGGGCGGGCGACATATGGGTGAGATACACGGCAAAGGCCGAGCCGGCAAGCCAGTTGACCGCGCGGCTCCGGAACTTCAGTGAGGCGAAGAATGTGAAGAGCCCCATCGAGGCGATAAGCACGAACGGCGAGTTCATAGCGTAGGCCACCTTATATTCCCACCACGTGACGCTGAGCATCACCAGCCCGGTAAATGCCACATAGATGCCGAGGCTGAGCCACTTGGGCATACGCTCCGGCAGGCGGTAGTGGCGGATAGTACGCCCCAGTAGGTAGATGATGACCAGATGGGTGACGTCGTAGCCATAGCGGCCTATCACTTTCCATTCCACCATCGCCATCGCGAAAGCCGCGAGTCCCACCAGCCCCCATCGCTGCTCTCCCACCTTGCTCAGGAACAGGTTGATGAGTGGCGACAGAGTGAGCAGCAGGGCGTAGGCGAGGATAAACCAGCGTATATAGGGCGAGAATATCACTATCGACTGCGTGAATAGCTTGGCGGTGCAGCCTTCGGGCCACCATATCCAGGAGACGGCGAAGGTGAGCAGCGAGTAGGCCAGCGCCATAGCGATGAAGGTGAGCAGCGAGCGCCACTTGAAGCGCATCCCGAAGTAGCCCGAGATGAGGATAAAGAGGTCGGTAGCGCCCACAGTGGCCGCTTCCACGAGGTGGCGCGAGAACATCGACCAAGAGCCCAGCAGCTCGGCCAGCGAGGTGTGCTGCGGCAGGCCTATGCACGCGGCATCGCTGTGGAGCATAAGAATGCCGGCCATGCTGACCAGCCGGAGCAGCTCCACTCCTGATTGTCGCTCTTTCATAGCTCGGGGAGGAGGGAAGGGAGGGTGGATTACTTGTTTTGAGCTATCTCGGCGTCGATGGCGTTGAATTGCGAGTTCATGCTCTTATATTCAGGCACGAAGCGCTTCATCTCTTTCACCATCGAGTGGATGTCGCCTGCTTGGGCGAAGCGTATGATGGCCATCAGGTAGCGGTTCACTTGCTCGTAGTCGTAGCGTTGCACCTTGGCGATCATAATCTTGTGGTTGACGGTGGAGGTGGTTTTCTCCTTGTCGTTGAGCAGCTCCTCGTAGAGCTTCTCGCCGGGGCGCAGGCCGGTCTCTACTATCTGGATATCCTTGCCGGGCCGCAGGCCGGCCAGGGAGATCATGCGGCAGGCGAGGTCGTAGATCTTCACCGGCTTGCCCATATCGAAGATGTAGATTTCGCCGCCGTTGCCCATGCATCCGGCCTCAAGCACGAGCGAGCAGGCCTCTTGGATGGTCATAAAGTAGCGTATTATCTCCTTGTGGGTGACGGTGACGGGGCCGCCGCGCTCTATCTGGCTGCGGAAGAGCGGAATCACCGAGCCGTTGGAGCCGAGCACATTGCCGAAGCGCGTGGTGATGAACTGCGTCACGGGCTGCCCGTATTTGGTCTCGGCTTGTGCTTTGAAGAATAGCGACTGCACGTAAATCTCGGCGATGCGCTTGGTGGCACCCATAATGTTGGAGGGGTTGACGGCCTTGTCGGTCGAGATCATCACAAACTTCTTCACCTTATTATTGAGGGCGAGGTCGGCGAGGTTCATCGTGCCCTGCACATTGGTGATGATGGCCTCGGTGGGGTTGATTTCCATCATCGGCACGTGCTTATAGGCAGCGGCGTGGTACACGATGGCGGGGTGATACTGGTCGAATGCTCGAGCCATACGAGCGCGATTCACCACGTCGGCTATGTAGAGGACGATGTCGGTGCCGGGGAAGCGCTCTTTCATCTCGAGCTGCATATTGTGCATCGGCGTCTCGGCCTGGTCCACGAGGATAATCTTCTTGGCGCCGAAGGCGGCCACTTGCCTTACTATTTCGGAGCCTATTGAGCCGGCGGCGCCGGTGATGAGCACGGTCTGGCCGGCGATGTTGTCCTTCACCAGCGGGTTGTCGGTCTTGATGGGGTCGCGGCCCAAGAGGTCTTCAATTTGGATATTGTTGATGTGGGCCGAGAGCTGAGTGGGCGTGCCGGCTTTGCCTTCGGTCTCTTCGGAGAACTCTTCCACCTGGTTGAGACGCAGGAGGGTGATGCCGTTCTGGAGCAGCACGTCGCCGTAGGTGGAGCGGATGGTATCAATCTGCGAGGCGAGGAAGAGTAGGGTGGTGGAGTGGTGCCGGGCGAAGATGTCGGCGATGCGGTCGGCATCGAAGCGCTCCACGGTGAGCCCGTTGATACTCTGGGAGGTGGAGCCTTCGGCCGTGTGGAGCAAGGCCACCGGCTCGTATTTGCTGGAGGTCTCGTGCTTAAGAGCATTGGCGAGAATCACCGAGTTGATGGAGGTGCCGAGCACGATGACCGGAATGCGGTCGCTCTTGGGCGAGTTGATGCGGATGAAGATGTACTTGATGAGCAGCCGCATCGTCATCAGCAGCGAGAATCCCACCACGCCTATGAGCAGAAGGTCGAAGTAGCGGAATATCTGGTAGCCCAGAATCTTATCGACGCCCACGTTGATGATGATGAGCACCGCCGTGGCATACACCACGAGCATAAACACGCGGTAGCCGTCCTCAATCACCGAGAGGCGAATGATGCGCTGGTAGCTTTTCACGGTGATGTCGGTCACGGCGTACACTATGGCGAGCACTATGGGCTGGAGCCACAGCGGAGCGTTGGCCTCGGGCACCGGGCCGCCACCGAATATATTGTACAGGCATAGGAATCCCCAAGCGGCGAGGATCACTAAAATATCAAGTGCGAGCACCATCCACTGAGGTAACGGGACCTTCAGCAGGAGGCGGTAGAGCCGCGATTGGCCAAACGATTTGAATATCCAGTCCATTCAGGAGTCGTAATTCAGTTTTATGGTAATCGGGAAAGTGCTCTGCCACAGAGCCGGTTGCTTTCCGTTTATCCGTGCAAAGTTAAGTGTTTGGCGGCGATGTTGCAAGCAAAAGCCCGAAAATCTGCTTCGGGTGGTCGCGAGCGAGCGGGGAGGCGAGGATTCGAGTAATCGACTATTCGAGCAATCGAGCAATCGAGCAATCGAGTGGTCGAGTGGTCGAGGATTCGAGGGGTCGAGGACGGCGGTGTAAAAATTTATTTGTAATAGGTGCAAATGTTTAGAATTGCCGGTGTTCAAATTTTGCTTATTAATGTTTAAATTTATCGAAATGCACCACAAAACGCAAAATTTTCATATATTTTTACCCCATAACGGAATTTTTTACATAAATTTGCAATCGTTTTGAGGGTGAAAAAGCTGGTTTTTTCACTCCGACTAAATTGAAAATGTGACCCGAAATTTAGGCCCTACAGCCTCAAATTATTCTACCGAGCTTCCCGGGCAAAACCGAGGGAGCCGCTACGTGAGATAGAAAACTATTAATTCAAATACGACGTACAAATTAAATGTGTATGAAACTTAAATTTTTAGGATTGCTTCCTGCACTGGTGCTTGCATTGGCATCGTGCAGCGACGACAGCCCGTACTCCGGCAACGGATTCGGCCGCATTGAGGCAACAGTCAACGCCGACGCGACGGTGACTCCCTCATCGGCACTGAGCCGCAGCGGTGAGACTACGGCAATGTCGGCTGATGTAAGCGCGTTTAAGGTTGAGATCGCCAAGAAAGACGGCACTTTCTCCAAGACGTGGGAGAGTGTGGCAGCGATGGACCCCGAGACGCAGTACCCCACCGGTGCTTACACTATCAACGTAAGCTACGGTGACGAGAACGCCGAAGGCTTCGAGAGGCCTTACTACTTCGGCTCCACTGAATTTGTTGTTGTTGATGAAGAGACCGCACAGCCGGCAGTGACTGCCACCCTGTGCAACACGATGCTCTCTATCGACTACACCGATGCTTTCAAGAAGTATTTCTCCGATTACAGCGCCACCATCCACTCGGCCGGAGGTGCTTATATCGAATATGAGAAAGACGAGTTCCGCCCCGTGTATGTGCAGCCCGGCGACATAGCTCTCGAGCTTAATGTCACTAAGGCTGAGGACGGCAAGTCGTTCAAGTTCAACCCAGCCGACATCACCGGCGCCAAGCCTCGCACTCACTACAGTGTGAAATTCGACGTCAACGGCGGTGAGGTGGGCGACGCTGTCCTCACAGTAAGCTTCGACAGCACTACCGAGACCGAGCCTATTGAAGTGGTCCTCAGCGAAGAGCTCGTCAACGCTCCCGCGCCCACTATCAAGCCCCTCGGCTTCGCCAGCGGCGACGTGTTCAACATCATCGAAGGCGAGACCTTCTCCGAGTCGCCCCGCGTCAATATCCTTGCTCATGCAGGAATCGAGAGCGTGACACTCACTGTCAACAGCGCTTACCTGGCAAGCCAGGGCTGGCCTACCGAGATCGACCTGCTTCAGGCTACCGCCGCTCAGCAGTCGATGATGACCGCCGCAGGCCTTAAGGTGACCGGCCTCTGGAAGAACCCCGACAAGATGGCACAAATCGACTTCGGCGGCCTCATTGCAAGCCTTAGGGACTACAACGGCAACCAGAATCACGAATTCTCCATCCAGGTGAAGGATAAATTCACCAAGCTCAGCGACGTGGTTACCTTCAAGGCCACGACCGAACCGCTGCAGCTCGTGCTCAGCAATCCCGGCACCCTCGCCCTCGGTCAGAACACCGCTACCGCCACTCTCGACTATAACGGCGGTAACGTTAACGACAATGTTAAGATTCAGATTATCAACGAGTATGGCGTTTGGGCCGATGCCAACGTGACCGGTATCACCTCCGCCGGCGACCGCAAATATACCGTGGCAATCTCAATCCCCGCATCCAACGACAATGTCACCATTCGCGCCATCTACAAAGGTGAAACTACCAGCAACACCCTGAAGATACTTCGCGACTGCCCGGCCTACACGATCACGGTCGATGCTCTCGATGTATTTGCCAAGCGTGCCACTATCAAGGTAGTGCCCGAAGACGCTTCGCGCCTCGCCGACATTATGAACTACCTTACCATAGAGACTAAGCAAGGCTCAGGCGTATTTGCCGAAGTGGCAGCCGCCAACGTCACCCGCAACGCCACTGCAGGTACGATTCTGCTCAAGAACCTGACTCCCTCCACCGCCTATAGCGTACGCACCGCTCTGGCCGACTATAGCAACACGGTGACATTCACCACCGAGGCCGACCAGCAGCTCGCCAACTCCAATATGGACAGCTGGTACGTGAAGAGTAAGGGTAACTACTGGACCAACTATGTGTGTGGCGTCAATGGGCAGACACTCGTGTGGGGCACGCTCAATGACCTCACCACCGGTAGCGGCGTTGATGCTTACTACACTCGCCCGTGGAGTACATCCTCCACTACCGATGCCCACACCGGCACAGCAGCTCTCATCCGCACCGTAGGTTACGGTAGCGGTACTACCGGTGCAGGTTCCATTAGTATTGTTCCCAATACGACACAAGGTGAGCTTTACACCGGAACCTATTCAGGTGGCCCGCAATACGGCGTGGCATTCCCCTCGCGCCCCGATGCTCTTACCTTCTGGTACAAATACACTGCCCAGACTAAGGTGAGCGGCGACTATGGTGTGGCCTATGTGAAGGTGTACAACGCTGCAGGTACAGTAATCGCTACCAACAGCTTCAACATCACCTCCACCGGCTCTTACACCAAGAAGACCCTCGACCTCAACTACACCGTTAGGGCAAAGGCCGCCAAGATTGAAGTAGTATTCAAGAGCTCAGGCAACAGCGACTGCATCAAGCGCGCAGGCCTTAATCTTGTAGGCGCCAGCAACTCCACCGGTCACCAGGGCAGCCAGCTCTATATTGATGATGTAACCCTTGATTATAAATGATTATGAAACGGATATATAACTTTCTCTTAATCGGCTTTGTAGCCCTCGTGGGGCTTACATCATGCGACAAAGGCATCGACCCCATCGGCGACGGCGAAGGCCAGCTCCGCACCAAGTCGATAGCTATCGACGTGGTCAACTCCGAAGAGGTGGTAAGCCGTAGCTCCGTCGATGTGAGCACCTTCACCATCACCATCCGCAAAGCCGCTTCCGACGAGGTAGTTTACTCGTGGAAGTACAGCGAAATGCCTGAAATTATCACCCTCGACGTGGGCGACTACAAGGTGGAAGCCTTCAACGCAGCTCCTCAAGACGCCGCATTTGAAGCTCCTTACTACTACGCTTCGAAAGAGTTCACTATCGTGAAGGACGAGATCACCGAGATTGGTACTCTCGTGTGCAAGCTTGCCAACGTCAAGGTGTCAATCCGCTATAGCGATGAGCTGGCAGCCCTCATCGGCAACGGCGACGACGTGAATGTAAATGTGGTAGTGGGCGAGCTCGGCAGCCTCGACTTCGCCTTCAGCGAGACCCGTGCCGGTTACTTCCGCTACGTGGAATCGAGTACCACTCTCGTGGCCACATTCTCAGGCACTGTCGACGGATTCTTCCTTAATGAATATAAGGTGTACAGCGATGTGGCCCCCGGCCAGCACCGCATCATCACCTTCTCGCTCAAGAGCAACCCGCTCAACCCCGACGAGTACGGCTCAATCGGCACCAGCGGTCTCTCTATCGACGCTACCGTGACCAACGTTGACCTCACCATCGATGTCCCCGTCACCGAAGAGCCCGTTGACCCCGACGATATGCTCAGCCTCTCCACCGCATCGCTCCGTATGGGTGCCGATGGCAGCACTGCCAACGTCAAGGTAACCGCCACCGGCGACTGGACCGTGGAAAGCAACCAGACTTGGCTCACCACCTCGCAGGCTTCAGGCGCTAAGGGCGAAACCACAATCACCGTGACCGCCACAGCCAACGAGACCACTGCCGAGCGCAACGCTACGCTGACATTCCGCATGGGCAACCAGACCAAGACCATCGCCGTGACACAAGCTGTGAAGGGCGACGACACCGCTCCTACAATCACCAGTACGTCGATTGACGTGGATGGCGTCAACATCGTTTCGGCCGGTATGACCGCTGCCGTTACCATCAAAGCTCCTAAGGGCATCGCTCACCTCAACGTGACCATCGACTCGCCCTCTCTCACTCCGGCCGACCTCGAAGACGTAGGCCTCGGTGCCAACTTCGACCTCGCTTATCCCGGTGAACTCGAAGGCGGCCTCTCCGGCCTCGGATTCCCCACCGGAAGCAACGTAATCGGCAAGAATGAGCTCGTATTCGATATCTCCTCGTTCATGGGTCTTCTCCAGGCTTTCGCCGGCGAGCACCACTTCATCTTGAACGTCGTAGATGCCAACGGGCAAGAAATCACCAAGACTCTCAAATTCTTAGTGCAGTAACATCATGAAGAAGATAGTTTATACCATATTAGCCACAATCTTCGGCGCGACGCTCATGGTGAGCTGCTCCAACGATGAGCCGATGGTTGGTGAGGGTAAAGTTTCCCTCAAGGTGGCTCTTAACAGCGATGTGAAGGTCATTGGCCGTGCCGAGGAAGACGACCTCGCAGCCAACTGCACCATCTACGTATACAACTCGGAGAACCTGATTCGCAAGTATCACGGCATAGCCGAAGTGCCCGAAGAGATTATCCTCGTGAGCGGCGACTACACGGCTGTGGCTTGGGCCGGCGACAGTGTCCCCGCTTCCTACACCGCCAAGTACTACAAAGGCTCCTCGCCTTTCACCATCTCGGCCGGTAGCGACGTGCGCACCACTATCGAGTGCAAAATCGCCAACACCGTAGCCTCCGTCATCTTTGAGCCTGAGGTGGACAATGTACTTACCGACTATAAGATTAACATAGGCAACACGGCCGGCTCGCTCGACTTCGACAAGACCAACTCGGCCGACGCCAAAGGTTACTATATGATGCCCGATGGCGACAAGGACCTCACGTGGACCATCACCGGTACGCAAGTCAATGGCCAGCCGTTCACCCAGACCGGCGTCATCGAGAACGTGAAGCCCGCCACCGAGTATGCGCTCACCGTGCGCTACAACGAGAAGGCCTTCGAAGTGGGTGGCGCTATGCTGACCGTCGAGGTTGACGAAACTACCATCGACGTCAACGACGAGTTCATCCTCAAGACCGCTCCCCGCATCACCGGTCAAGGCTTCGACATCGACAACCCCGTCTATATCGAAGAGGGCGCTGCCAGCAAGAAGAGCGTTTACATCGCTTCGGCTACCGAAGTTACCGGTATCGAAATCTCTTGCGAGCGCTACACCGAGATGGGTCTTCCCGCCGCCACATTCGACTTCCTGACGATGAGCGCTACCGCTCGCGACGCCGTGCAGGCCGCAGGTATCACTTACTCCTACTCCTACGACGCCACTAAGGACGAGACCCTCGCCAAGCTCACCTTCGCTAAGGAGCTTCTCGACAAGGTCACCGGCCGCGTAGAGTTCGTCATCAAGGCCACCGATAAGGACGGCCGCGTCACCACCAAGCCCTTAGTGGTAGAGGTTAGCGACGCTAAGGTCATCACGTCGGCACAGCAATCGGGCGACGTCACTTGCTACACCGCCACTCTCCGCGGCGCCATCGCCAAGCCCGATGCCACCAACCCCGGCTTCAAGTACCGCAAGGTGGGCACCAGCGAGTGGACTAAGGTGGCAGGTACCGTCAGCGGTTCCAACTTCACCGCCAAGGTTACCGGCCTCACCTCCAACACCGCTTATGAGTACATCGCTGTGAGCGACGACTTCGACTCGTCAGTGGCCGTAGAGTTCACTACCTTCAACGACCCGCAGCTTACTAATGCCGGCTTCGAAGACTGGTTTACCGACAGCGACAACGCTCTCGTGCCCGCTTCATCGGCAAGCAACCTCTTCTGGGATTGCGGTAACCACGGTTCCATCACGCTGAACATAAATATCACGACTCCCGAATCGAGCATTAAGCACAGTGGTAACTACTCGATTAAACTGAAGAGCGACTTCCCGTCGCTGGCAGGTATCGGTAAGTTTGCCGCAGGCAACGTGTTCATCGGCAAGTACCTCCGCACAGACGGTACTAACGGTGTGCTTGGCTTCGGTCGCCCGATGGCATCGCGCCCCGTGGCACTCCGCGGCTGGGTGAAGTACACTCCGGGTACTATCGACAAGACCACCAGCTCGGCTCCCTCGGAGTGCAAGAAGGGTGACCCCGATAAGGGTATCATCTATGTGGCTATGGTCGATGGCACCACCAAGAGCGACAATGGCTCCGCTTGGCCGGTTATCATCAAGACCAAGAGCAGCGATCTTAGCTTGTTCAGCAAGGACGATGCCAACGTGATAGGCTACGGTGAGCTTACTTGGCGCACCGCCACCGCAGGCAGCGGCCTCATCGAGTTCGAAATCCCGATCGAATACAAGAGTGACGCTATGCCCGCCAATATCCTCATCACCTGCTCGGCCAGCGCCTGGGGCGACTACTTCTCAGGCTCCACCTCCAGCGTGATGTACGTTGACGACCTCGAGCTCGTTTACGAGTAATCCCGATCCTGAACTTTGATGACCGCTTGAAGTGTCATTAAATAATCGATATCATTGAGTTGTAAGGGCACGGCAAGGGCCGTGTCCTTACCTCGTCAATGATATGTCATAAACTTTTGCTAACTTTGTGGCCGCAAAACCAAGTAAATCAATATCCAGCCATCGAGAGATGAAAATACTACATTATATATATAGGGTCGCGCTGTGGAGTCTCGCGCTTCTGCCGCTTTCGGCCCGGGCGCAGGAAGCCGCGCAGCTTATATCGCCATTGCCCGTCGATAGCGTGGCGCTCGCTGCCGATACCCTTGCCGCCGCTCCGGCCAAGGAGCTGCCCAAGTTCAATCGTGGCATTAAGCCCAGGGTGTTTGTGCCCAAAGGACAGATTGTGGCCGGCTTCAATGCCAACTTCAGCCAGTCCAATCAGAACAACTATCAGTTTTTCATCATCGAAAGCGTGAACGGCAACACCGGCTCTATGAAAATCTCGCCATGGTGCATATATATGTTCCGCGACAATCTCGGTGCCGGCGGCCGTGTGGCCTACACCCGCTCGCGCACTAAGATGGATAAAGCCAATGTGATATTCGACACCGAGACCAAGTACAGCGTCGACGACCTCTACAGCATCTCGCAGTCGCTATCCACGATGGCGGTGATGCGCGCCTACATCAACTTGGGCAACAGCACCCGCTTCGGCATCGTGGCCGATGTGCAGCTCGAGTACTCCCACAGCACCGCCAAGATGACCAACGGTCAGGGCATGGACTTCACCGGCTCCTATGCCACTACCAACGCCTTCAACCTCGGCGTTGCCCCCGGCCTCGTGATGTTTCTCAACAACTACTCGGCCATCGAGGTCAACGTCGGGATGCTCGGCCTCGGCTTCAAGAAGACCAATCAGCTCACCAATCAGGTGCGCGTGCAAGATATGCGCTCCACGGTGGCCAATTTCAGTATTAACCTCTTCTCCATCTCTATCGGGATGTCGTTCTATCTGTAATGTCTATGAAACGAATAGCCAATATCCTGATAATGATGCTTATAGCAGCTATGGGTGCTGCCCTGGCAGCTCCGGCCGAGAGCGACAGCATCACCCGCGTGCGCGATAAGATTGTGATGCCGTGGTTCCCTTCCAAGGCTAAGGTGATACGGACTGAGGACGATGTGGAGCAGGTGCTCGTGGGTAACGACACCGTCGATATGGTGCTCCCCGTGTTCAACTACGGCCGCTACGACCGCCATCTCTCCAACTATCTGTATATCCCCAAAGGCTCCTGGTCGTTCGGCCTTATGGCCTCCTACGGCAGCCTCAACAGCAACGATATGTCGCTGCTCAATATGGTGGGCGAGTTCAACTTCGGCGGCAACGCCTTCTCTATCCGCCCTTACGGCAGCTACTTCTTCCGCAGCAACCAGTGTATCGGTATGCGCTTCAACTACACCAATTGGCATGCCGACCTCAAGTCGCTCAAGATCGACTTCATCGACGACCTCAACCTCGACATCCACAATGTGCTCTACGACAGCAAGGGCTACTCGATGTCGGTGTTCTACCGCAACTATATCGGTCTCGACCACGGCAAGCGCTTCGCCATCTTCAACGAGGTGGACCTCTCCATAGGCGGCGGCAACGGCAAGTTTGTGCGCTACTATAGCGACCTGCCGCGCGACACCCGCACCTCCACCTTCGACCTCCGCCTCAACTTCTCGCCCGGCGTGTCGGTGTTCTTCCACGAGAATGTGGCGTTCAACGTGTCGTTTGGCGTGTTCGGTATCTACTACACCCACGGCCGTCAAACCACCTACAAGACTCTCAGCGACGGCACCATAGAAGAGGAAACGGGCACCCGCAACGCCAGCGGCGCCAATTTCAAGTTCAATCTCTTCAACATCAACTTCGGCATCGCAGTTCATATATGATAAGCCTTTTCAGCTCAATGTTATGAATAAACGTATCCTATATATATATATGGTCATCGCCGCGGCGGCTATCGCGGCCCTGAGCGGTTGTATCAAGAACGATATCCCGTATCCCCGCGATCAGCTCAACTTCCTGGAGTTTGAAGCCGAAGGACAATCGTCATCAGCCGAAATCGACACCAAGAACTGCATTGTCACCGTCAATCTGCCGGAGCAGTCCAATCTGCGCCGCGTGGCCGTGGCTTCCTATAAACTCAGCGAGGGTGCCGAGGTGGTAAGCCCCGACCTCTCGTCGCCGCTCGACCTGCGTGAGAACGTCAAGGTGCTCCTGCATCGCTACTACGACACCGAGTGGATCATCAGGGCCAACCAGCCCATCGCGCGCTGCTTCGTGCTGCCCAATCAGGTGGGTACCTCCGTCATCGACGTGCCCGGCAAGCGCGTGGTGGCCTATGTGCCCAAGACTGCCGACCTTAGGGCCCTCGAAGTGGACACCATCAAGCTCGGCCCCGCCGACGTCACCACCGTGTCGCGCAATCTGAACCATCAGATTGTCGATTTCTCCTTGCCGCTGCGCCTTACCGTCAGCTACCACGACGAAGTGGAAATCTGGACTATCTACGTGCAGACCACCGACGTCAACGTATCCACCAGCCGCGTCGATGCCTGGAGCCGCGTAATCTGGGCCTATGGCGAGGGTAAAGCCGGTGCCGACAATGGTATCCGCTATCGCGAGCAGGGCCAGGAAGAGTGGATTACCGTCGATGCCGCTTCGATTACTCACAGCGGCGGTTCCTTCACCGCCCGCATCAATAGCGTCAAGCCCGAAACCGCCTATGAGGTGCAAGCCTACTCGGGCGAGGAGCTCGGCGAGATAGTCACTGTGACCACACAAGGCCTCTTCACCATTCCCAATATGGACTTCGACGACTGGAGTCTCAACGGCAAGATCTACCAGCCGTGGGCCGAAGGCGCCGAGGCGTTCTGGGACACCGGCAACCGCGGTGCCACCACGCTCGGCGACAGCAACACTATCCCCGGCAACATCACTTGGGACGGCGCAAGCGGCCGCAGTGCGATGCTGCAAACCAAATTCGTGGGCATCGGGGTGGTAGGTAAGCTCGCCACCGGCAATATCTACACCGGCGAATTCGTGCGCATCGATGGCTCCAACGGCGTGCTCAACTTCGGCCGCCCCTTCACCGGCCGCCCCACGCGCCTCAACGGCTATATGAAGTACACCACGGCGCCCATCTCCTCTACCAATTCCGACCTCGCATATATGAAAGGCCAGCCCGACACGGCCCATATCTACATCGCCCTGACCGACTGGGAAGCGCCCTTCGAGATACGTACCAACCCCAAGAATCAGCACCTCTTCGACATCAAAGACGAGCATATCATTGCCTACGGCAACATGCAGTGGGGCTCCAACGTGGATGAGTTCACACAATTCACCATCCCGCTCGAGTATCGCGCCACCAATCGCGTGCCACGCTATATCCTCATCGTGGCCGCCGCGTCGAAGTACGGCGACTTCTTCACCGGTGCCGACGGCGCCTGCCTCTGGGTGGACCATTTCTGGTTCGATTGGGACTACTGACGTGCATAGCCCTTTCTTGACAATACCCGAGCCAGCCCCGCCGCATCCACGGTGGGGCTGGCCGGTTAATAGGCTCACAGCATCAGCCTGTTGCGCTCAGCGAAGGGCGGTAGAGCTGAAAATTGGGCTATTTTTCGGAAAAATTGGCAAAAGGGCGAACTTTTTTGGCAAAATTCTTTGGTATATCAGATTGATGTTGTACTTTTGTGCCGTAAACCTATGTTTTACAGCAAGAATTTGTTGTTGTGCCCCGGAAGCCTCAATTGGGGGAGGCGCCGTCAAGTACAGCAGCTATGTTTAATATGTTATAGTAAAAGCCTATGAAGAAATTTACTTTATTTGCTGCAGCAGCTATCGTAGCTCTCACGGCTTCGGCCAAAGGCGATGCTTTGAGCATCAAGAGCGCGGTTGCTATGAACGGCGAAGCATCGGTGAAGAAGATTGAAGCCGGAGCTACGCTTAAAGCTACAACGAAATCCGACTTCAACATCACTCGCGAAGGTCGCAAAGCCACCAAGGCCATCACTCCCAAAGCTGATGATGCCACTCCCACAGTCATCACCGAGCAGCCCGAAGGCGAACTCGTGCAATATGAGCGCGATGGATTCAATTGGGTTTATTCTAATGGTATTTCGCGCTACCTCCAAGCGGGAATCACCGATGTAGTTTATTCAGAGGATGATAATAGAGTATGGCTGAAAGACCCCCTTTCGTTTATCTCAAACGGTGCTTGGATTGAAGGTGAAGCAGTAGATGGCGGTTCTACGCTGAAATTCCGTACCGGGCAATTTTTGTCGTGGAACGAAAGCGAACAGTATGGTATTTGTGTTGGATTCTATGTCCCGAATCAGAGCCCTACTACTGTTGCTTCCATTGCTGCCCTTGACACCGAAGAGGAATATATTACATTTACAATCGATGGTAATGTGATAAAGCCGAGTGGAGCCTTAGCCGCAAAGGATGCTGCGACTAATAATTATGGTATGCCAACTGAAGGAAAAATGCTCGGAGGATACTGGAACGACGATCTTTCACCGGTTGGTTATTATTTTGATTGGGGTACGACACTTACAGAGTATGTAGCTCCCACCGATCCGATTGTCGTTCTGCCCGATGGACTTGAGACTGAAGAGTTTAACCTTACAGGTAATACCGATAGCGGTGCACTCTCGCAGAAGATCAATGTGGCTTTTGACGGCAGTGATGTCTATATCCAGGATTTCTCCGGTTTCTTCCCGGAGGGTTGGATTAAGGGTACTATCGGCGAAGATGGAACTACAGTGAAGTTTGGGCCTCAGTATCTCGGTTTATACATGGATAAGCATGTTATGTATCTTGTGGGTGCAACCTACGATCAGAGCGCTGGTAGTTTATTGCTCACCGAGGATAGCGGCTTCGAGTTTGAATACGATGCCGAGGCCCGCACTCTCAGCCAGACTACCGGCTATATTCTCGTCAATGGAAGCAAGGATGATTTAGGCTACTATGCTTACGCCTATGATCTCTTCATCTCCAATGAAGGCCCGGCCACTCCGGCAGCTCCCACCATCCTCAGCTGGACGGCCTACGATGAGGCTACCGGTAGCGGCTCGATGACTGTGCAGATGCCCATCATCGACACCGAGGGCAACGCCCTGCTTATACAGAAACTGCAGTACAAGCTGTATTCGGATATCGAGCGCGACACCACCGCCGTAACCGCAGGCTTCACGCTCTCCAACGTTGAGCAGTTTGACAACACGAGCCTCAAGCTTACCTTCACCACCGATGCCACTACCGTTGATTTCAACAATGTGGGCTTCAGCGCCATCTACAACGGTGGTCTCGAATCGCACGAATCGGAAATCGCTTGGTATCACATCAAGGACTACGCTCCCACGGCCACTGTCGGTGACCTGAACAACGACGGCTCGATCGATGGTAACGACGTGTCGGCTCTCCTCGAGATGGTTCTCGCCGGCGGCGTGAGCGATGAGCAGATGGGCGCGGCCGATGTCACCGGCGATGGAAGTGTCGATGGTAACGACGTGTCGGCTCTCCTCGAGGTAGTTCTCGCCGGCGGCGGCTCTGGCGAATAACCAAGCCTACGGCCTTAACCGTACACTATATCGAAGGCAGCCGCTATCTATCCCGAAAGGCGGCTGCCTTTCATTTGCAAAGAAAAATGCCGAAAAATATTGTTAATCGAAATGTTTTTGCTATATTTGCGGCATAAATTGTAATCAACGCTGCTCGTCGGCATATCTTATAGGCTATAGGTGCCGCGGCAGTAATTCTATTAATCCCAAACATAACCAAGCCTATGAAAAAACTTTTACTCTCTCTCGTAGCTGTAGCCCTCGTGGCAATGTCAGCATCGGCCGCAAAGGTCAGCTTCAAGCCGACCCACAACGCCGGCCAGGCCACCACAGCCGTTAAGAAGGCTCCCAAGATGAATGTGGAGAAAGCTCGCTCGCTCAAGAAAGCCGGCCTCAAAGCCGCTGAGGATTTCCCTATCATCACCGAAGCTCCCGAAGGCACCACAGAGTACATCTTTAAGCGTACAGGTAGTGCCACCCTCGTTTATTTCATTTGGTCGATGGAGACCGTACAGGACAATATGGCACTTCGCGCCTACGTTGACCTCGCCAATATGAAGGTGTATATCAAAGACCCCGTGTCCAATTACGCTACCGGCGCTTTAGTAGAGGGCAACATCTTGGTTAAAGATGGCCAGTATTTCCTCGAAGTGCCCCTCGGCCAGAATCTTCTCTATAGCGAGGACTATGACGCCGCCACTCAGCTTTGGTTCCTCAATGGTGTGGAAGTGGAGGAAGACGGCGAAACTTATATTTCGTATGAAGTGGACCGCACCACAGTCAGCGCCGTATATTCGCTTGACCTGACTACTATGACGGTGGAGCTGCTCGGTGGCAGCAATGCTGAAGGTGAGGTCAAAATGCAGAGCGAGATGTTCGTGCTCGGCTCCGTATGGAGCGACGACGACTCCTGGACCGGCTACAGCGACTGGGATTCGGAGTACACTCTCTTCAACGACAAGCCGGTGGAAGGCCCCGCCGAGACTCTCGAGCCTGAAACTTGGTACGTAAGCGGCACAAGCTACTCCGGCGATGCTGTTACCTATCCTTGCAATGTGGTAATCGATGGTGCCGACATCTACGTCCAGGGCGTGATGGCCGACCTTCCCGAAGGCTGGATTAAGGGTACTATCGAAGACGGCGTTGCCACATTCGCAGGTCCCCAGTATATGGGTATCACCGAGGGCAACTGGTTTATCTACGCCACCGGCGCTACCGATGGTGAGGAAGACGACTTCGAATTAGCCAATCCTATCACCTTCGCCTACGATGCCGAGGCCAAGTGCCTGACGCTCGAGAACGACTACCTGCTCTTCAACTGCTCCGATACCGACATCGATGGTTACGACCTCCTTGCCAACGGCACCACCATCTCCTTTATCGAAGATAAGGAAGCCATGCCCGCCGCTCCCGAGTTCTCTTACGTAGGTGACTATGATCCCGACTACGGTTATGGCTACGCAAGCATCTATCAAGAAGCTGTGGATGAAGATGGCAACCTGATTCTGCCTGACAAGCTCTACTATCAGTTCTGGAAAGAGGAAGGCAACGAGAAGAGCATCGTTGAGTTTAACCCCGACGAATATATGTATCTTATCGATCCTATGACCGAGATCCCCTACGCCTTCAGCGACGATTATGACTTCAACAACTTTGGTAATGACAAGACCATCTACCTCAACTTCGACTACAGCAGCTGGGACGGCATCGGTGTTCAGGCTATCTACTACGGTGGCGACGTGCGCACCGAGAGCAAGATCACTTGGTACGAGCTCTCCGGCGTTGAGGATGTCACCGCGGCTAAGAGTGTCGCTTCGGCTATTTACTACGACCTTACCGGTCGCCGCGTGGCTAAGCCCGCTCAGGGTGGTGTGTACGTGAAGAGCGTGAAGTACACCGACGGTACTGCTAAGAACTTCAAAGTGCTTGTGAAGTAATTCACTCCACTCAGTCACTACACTAATAGAATGGTGGCGCTCCCGCATCGGGGCGCCACCTTTTTTTCCTGACCTCGCCGATGGGATACCCGAGCACCCTCATCGCGCGAAGCGCGTGGCCTTCCATTAACCCCGCCCTATGCGAGCGCAGCGAGTCAGGGCGGGGATTACGGTTGTGTTGCGAGGATGAAAAAACCTCGCAGAGGTTTAAGATTGTTAGCCCCGCATTGACGCGCAGCGGCTATGTGGGGTCACGGTGGTCACCCACATCGGCAACGGCTTGGTGGCGATAATTCGGGCTCTGTGATGGTTATGCCGGCGTCACCTCTTTTTTGGTTGACGAAAATGTAGTAACTTTGTGCCTGTAATGGCGTTGCCCTACATAGGATTGACCTTGGAGCAGGTGGCTGAGAGCCGCCGGCTTCACGGGGCTAATGTGCTTACGCAGCGCAGCCGCAAGTCGCTGTGGGAGCGATATGTGGAGAAGCTTTTCGGCGACAAGCTCATAGTGATTCTCGAAGTGGCAGCGGTGCTGTCGGTGGTCATCGCGTTTGCCGAGTATTACGGCTGGGCGGGGCTGACCCCGCAAGGGCTGCGGGTCTTTGCCGAGCCGTGCGGTATTCTGCTGGCCATTCTGCTTGCCACGGGCATAGCTTTCTACTTTGAGGTTAAGGCCGATAAGGAGTTCTCGCTGCTGAGCCAAGCGCGCGACGACGAGAGCGTGAAGGCCGTGCGCGCCGGCCGCGTCACCACGATAGCGCGCCGCGAGGTGGTGGTGGGCGACATTGTGATCCTCGCCCCGGGCGATGAGATACCGGCCGATGGCCACATCCTTCGCTCGTCGCAGCTGCTGGTTGATGAATCCACCCTCACCGGCGAGCTTCAGAGCCACAAAGGGCTCGACCTGCCCCACGAGCGCGAATCGACCTATCCACCTGACCACCTGCTGCGTGGCACCACGGTGATGGAGGGTAGGGCGACCTACGAAGTGACGGCCGTGGGCGATGCCACCGAAGACGGCAAGCTGATGCACGCTGCGGCTATCGATACCACGGTGGTGACACCCCTTAATAGCCAGCTCGACCGGCTCGGTAAGCGCATTGCCAAGTACAGCTATCTGCTTGCCGCTCTGATTTTCGTAGGCCGGCTTTTGACCTACTTGTTGCAAGCCGGAAGCGACATTGCCTCTGTTGACTTTGTCGATTATATGCTGCAATCGGTGATGATTGTGGTCACCTTCATCGTGATGGCAGTGCCTGAAGGGCTGCCCATGGCGGTGTCGCTGAGCCTTGCCTACTCAATGCGGCGGATGCTGAAACAGGGAAGCCTGATGCGCCGGCTCCACGCCTGCGAGACTATGGGCGCTGCCTCGGTGATTTGCACCGATAAGACCGGCACGCTCACCCAGAACCGTATGCAGGTGGCTGAGGCCGTCTTTTTCAATCGCGAAGTTACTGATGCCGATGGCATCATCGCCGAGAGTATGGCCGTCAACTCCACGGCCCACCTGAGCGACCGCGTGGTGGGCAATCCCACCGAGGGAGCCTTGCTGCTGTGGCTGCGCGATGCCGGTGTAGATTATATGGCGGTGCGCGAGTCGGTCGTCATTGAGGCCGAACTCCCGTTCTCCACCGAGCGCAAGATGATGGCAATGGCAGTGAAACGCCGCGACGGCACCCGCCGGCTCTACCTCAAGGGCGCGCCTGAGATAGTGCTCGACCTCTGCGCTGCCATAGATGGCAATGTGCCTAAACAGGAGGTGCTTATCGGCCTTGATAAGTGGCAGCGAAGCGGAATGCGCACCCTCGGTTTTGCCGTGGCTGAGCTTGCCGACGATGAGCAGCCTATCCGCGACAAGCAGCTGCAGGCCAAGCATCTGCACTTCGTAGGGTATGTGGCCATTAGCGACCCCGTGCGCAGTGATGTGCCGGCCGCCGTGGCCGAATGTCGCGAAGCGGGAATCGACATAAAGATAATCACCGGCGACACCGTGGGCACCGCCACCGAGGTGGGCCGCTCTATCGGCATCATCGCTGCCGCCCCCGCCGCCGGACAGGTGGCTACCGGGCCCGACATTGCCGCGATGAGCGACGAAGAGCTGCAGCAAGCCGTCGCCGACCTGAAAATCATAGCCCGCGCGCGCCCGCTCGACAAACAGCGTGTGGTGGAAGCCTTGCAGCGACGTGGCGAGGTGGTGGCCGTCACCGGCGACGGTACCAACGACGCTCCCGCGCTTCGCGCCGCCCACGTGGGCCTCTCAATGGGCGACGGCACCGCCGTGGCCAAAGAAGCCTCTGATATCACCATCCTCGACAACTCCTTCGCCAGCATCGCCACCGCCGTGATGTGGGGTCGCTCGCTCTATCGTAACATACAGCGCTTCCTCATTTTCCAGCTTACGGTCAACGCCACCGCCTGCCTGGTGCTGCTCGCCGGTGCCGCGATGGGTATGCAGTCGCCGCTGACGGTGACGCAGATGCTCTGGATCAACCTGATAATGGATTCCTTTGCCGCCGTGGCGATGGCATCGCTGCCGCCGCAACGCTCCGTGATGAAGGAGAAGCCCCGCAGCCCGAAGGCCTCAATCGTTAATCGCTCGCTCGTCAATGAGATTGTGCTCACTTCGGTAATTTTCCTTGCTGCTCTCTTGTCGCTGCAATTAGTGCTTGAGCATGGCACTGCGGTTACCTCATTTACGGGTGTGTTAAATATAGGTGTGATTAAATCGGCGTTGTCGATGGAATATCACATAATGGAACCGGTCGAACTCTCCATCTTCTTTACCTTCTTCGTGATGCTCCACTGGTGGAATATGCTGGCCGTAGGGCACTACGCTACCGCCAAAGGCGAGATGCCAATTAAGGAGTGGCGCTCCGTTAGAACCTTTATGATTATCTGGGGTATTATCTTGATAGGGCAGCTGGTGATAGTGGAGCTGGGCGTTGACTTGTTTAATGTGAAGGATTTAGCTTTATGGAATGACTGGCTGCCCATCTTCGTCGTCACGGGAATCGTGGTGGCGCTGTCCTACCTTTTGCGCCGCCGGTTATGGAAAAAACAGCGCAAAGGCGATGCCCATCAGCCAAATAATTAGTAAATTAGCGGTTCGGAACAAACCGAAACCGGACCGAATAATGTAATACGCTTATTATCAAAGATATATGAGTAACAATAGAAAGATACGAGTGGGAATCACCCACGGCGACATCAACGGCATAGGCTACGAGGTGATACTGCGCACTCTCGTTGCTCCGATTTGCGAGCTTTGCACCCCGGTGGTGTACGGCTCTTCGACTGTAGCCACTTACTATCGCAAGGGAATGGAGCTTGAGCCGGTGAATTTCAAGCTGATAGCCAACGCCGCGCAAATCGTTGACGGTGCCAACAACCTTATCGAAGTGCTGCCGCCCACTGTCAAAGTGGAGCCGGGCGTGGAGAGCAGCGCTGCCGGCGAGGCCGCCTTTATCGCCCTCGAGCGCGCCGTGGCCGACCTCAAAGCCGGCTACATCGACGTGCTCGTCACCGCGCCTATCAACAAGAAGACAATCCAGAGCGAGCAGTTCCGTTTCCCTGGCCACACCGAGTATCTGGCCGCCTCGCTCGGCGAGGGCGAGCAGCCGCTGATGATTCTTTTCAACGACGTGGTGCGTGTGGCTCTCGTCACCACTCATCTGCCGCTGGCCAAAGTGGCCGAGGCGATTACCAAAGAGGAGATAGTGGCCAAGCTCGAGCTTCTCGACCGCTCGCTGCGCTACGACTTCGGGCTTGAGCGCCCGCGCATCGCGGTGCTCTCGCTCAATCCGCACTCCGGCGACGGCGGCCTCCTCGGCCGCGAGGAGCAGGAGATTATCATTCCGGCTATCAACGAGGCGTGCGATGCCAAGCATCTGCTATGCTTCGGCCCCTATGCCGCCGACGGCTTCTTCGGCAACCACCTCTACCGGAGCTTCGATGCCGTGCTCGCTATGTATCACGACCAAGGGCTCGCCCCGTTTAAGGCTATCGCGGGCGGCTCGGGCGTCAACTTCACCGCCGGACTGCCTTTCGTGCGCACCTCGCCCGACCACGGCACCGGATTCGACATTGCCAATAAAGGCCTCGCCGACCCCTCCTCGCTCCGCGAAGCCATCTACAAGGCTATCGACATCTACCGCAATCGCAAAGCCTACGAGGCCGACCACCGCAATCCGCTCACCAAGCAGTATGTGGATAAGGGTAAGGACAACGTGGTGCTCGACCTCACCAAGGTGGAGGAACCCGACCTGTAACGTCCCTGTAGTCACCCCTGTAACCTTCAATCTATTATGAATTACGCTATCATAGCCGCCGGCGAGGGCTCGCGCCTCGCTCAAGAGGGAGTGGCGCTCCCTAAGCCGCTGGTTCGTCTCAATGGCGAGCCGATGATTCAGCGCCTGATGAATATATTTATGCGCTGCAATGCCGAGAGCATCAGCCTTATCGTCAATGAGCAGATGACCGAGGTGCAGCAGTTTGTGGAACAGGTCAAAGCCGACTATCCGCTCCGCGTGGTGGTTAAATCCACCCCGAGTAGTATGCACAGCTTCTTCGAGCTGAGCAAGATAATGCCCGAGGGAAAATTCTGCCTTACCACCGTCGATACCATATTCCGTGAGCCCGACTTCGCAGCTTACATCAAAGCCTTTGAAGAGGCCGGCGACGATTGCGATGGCCTTATGGCCGTGACCCCCTTCATCGACGATGAGAAACCGCTCTACGTGGCCACTGATGACCATCTCAACATCACCGCCTTCTGCGACACGGCTTTCGAGGGTGTGAAGTATATCTCGGGTGGCATCTATGCCCTCAATCAGCGGGCCGTGGCGGTGCTCCGCGACTGTATGGAGCAGGGCGTGGCGCGAATGCGCAATTTCCAGCGCGCCCTCGTGGCTGCCGGCCTCAACCTTCGCGCTTACCCCATCGAGAAGATTATCGACGTGGACCATGCCGCCGATATCGAAACGGCGCAGCGCTTTATCAATGAGTGAAATATTTAATCAAATCAATCCGATATGTCAGATATAGTAATAGCAGGCGTGATGAGGGCCGGAGCCTTCTCGCCCAATCACATAGGTAACGACGCCGCTATCTTCAACGCCACCGCCGAGCAGCTCCGCAAGCGTGGCTGCGAAGTGAATGTATATAGCGAGGAACAGCTCGCCCGCGGCGAGGTGACCGAGCCGATAATCCTGAATATGTGTCGCGAGCAGAGCAGCATCCACCTCTTGCAAAAGTATGAGGACGAGGGCCGCCTGGTCATCAACTCGGGCTACGGCATCGAGAACTGCACGCGCGAGCGAATGACGCGTATCCTCATCGGCAACGGTATCCCGTACCCCGAGAGCCTGATGGTCAACACCAACGAGGCCGTAAAACCCGCCCTTAAGAAGGCCGGCATCGCCTCCTGCTGGATCAAGCGCGGCGACTTCCACGCCCAGCACCGCGAGGACGTGACCTACTGCCGCAATATCGACGAGGCGCAAGAGACCCTCCAAGAGTTCTTCTATCGCGGCATCAAGCGCGCCGTCATCAATCGTCACCTCGTGGGCGACCTTGTCAAGTTCTACGGAGTGGTGGGCCAGCCCTATTTCTTCTGGTTCTATCCCTTCGATGAGGGCCACAGCAAATACGGCTACGAGGCCATCAACGGCAAGAGCCAGGGTCTGGAGTTCGACCCGAAGCGCCTCAAGGCCATCTGCGCCGACGCGGCCGACGCACTCGACATCAAGATTTACGGCGGCGACTGCATCATCGACGACCAAGGCAATATCAGCATCATCGACTTCAACGACTGGCCCAGCTTCGCCCCCTGCCGCAACGAGGCCGCTCCTTACATCGCTAAAGGGGTGCTGGCGCTCATCAAGCAGTTCAAAGACCTTTAACCTCAATAACCATCCCCCGCAATGAGTCTGAAATCTTTGCGCGACGAATATCGCGCCACTCTCAAATCGAAAGATACCGAGGAGACCATCGACCTCCTCTTTTACCGCCCCATAGGTTTCGCGTGGGCCAAGCTCTGCGCTGCCGTGGGCATCACTCCTAATGTCATCACCATTGCCTCTATATTTATAGGTGTGGCAGCCGGCGTGATGTTCTACTTCGACAACCTGTGGTACAACGTCATCGGTATGCTACTGCTGATATGGGCCAACTCGTTCGACAGCGCCGACGGCCAGCTCGCGCGTATGACCAAGCAGTATTCGCGCCTCGGGCGTATCCTCGACGGCGTCAGCGGCGACCTATGGTTTGTCACCATCTACTTCGCCATCTGCTTCCGTATGATTCAGTGTGTCAACGACCCGCTCGTTGGCGACCTCTTCGTGCAGCACCACTGGATTATCTGGACCATCGCCATCGTAGCCGGAATATGCCACGCCAAGCAAGCCGCTATGGCCGACTACTATCGCCAGTTCCATCTCTACTTCCTCAAGGGGAAAGAGGGTAGCGAGCTTGAGCGCGTGGAGCTGCTCGACGCCAAGCTGAGCCGTATGAGCTGGCGTAAGGAGTTCGGCGCCAAGTTGGTGCTCTTCTTCTACCGTAACTACACTGCCAATCAGGAGAGTATGACCCCCGCAATGCAGACCTTCCGCCGTGAGCTCCGCGAGCGCTACGGCGAAGAACTGCCCCAAGAGCTTCGCGACGACTTCCGCCGCGCAAGCCTCCCGCTGATGAAGTACACCAACTGGCTGTCGTTCAATATGCGCACCATCACGCTCTTCATCGCCCTCTTCTGCCGCGTGCCCTGGTGCTACTTCGTGGCCGAAATCGTAATTTTCAACGCTCTCCTTATATATATGTGGCGGCGCCACGAGGCTATCTGCCGTCGGTTTATCAACTCTATTAAGCAGCAAGCAGTATGATCAAAGGGCTTATCTTCGACTACGGCGGCACACTCGACAGCCGCGGTATCCACTGGAGCGAGGTGATTTGGGACGGATACCGCGAGGCCGCGGTGCCGGTCACCAAGGAGCAATTTCGCGAGGCGTATGTATATGGCGAGCGTGAACTGGCGCGCACTCGCCACATCTTGCCTCACCACACCTTCCGCGACCTCCTCGACATCAAGATGCGCATCGAATTGCGCTACCTTGCCGAGCAGGGGCTGTTCACCGTTCGTCAAGCCGACCAGTGGGTACCCGTCATTGCCGGATATTGCTACCGCTTCGCCAAGAACTGCGTGGAAGAGGCGCGTATGGTCCTCGCCTTATTATATAATGAGTACCCGATAGTGCTCGTCAGCAATTTCTACGGCAACATCGAAGCCGTGCTCAACGATTTCGGCATCGCCAAGTACTTCGATAAGATTGTGGAGAGCGCCGTGGTGGGCGTGCGCAAGCCCGACCCGCAGATTTTCACCCTCGGCGTCGAGGCCCTCGGCCTTAAGCCCGACGAGGTGCTCGTGGTGGGCGACAGCTACACCAAGGACATCGAGCCGGCCCTCAAAGCCGGGTGCCACGCCGTGTGGCTAAAGGGCAAAGGCTGGACCGATAAGGAGGACGCAATAGAGTATCCTCACACTATCCGAAAATTGGGCGAATTGCTCGATAGCAGCATTTTGAAAAATTAACAAAATTGCGCTGAAATCGGTCAAATTTAACGGCAATTAACTAAAACGGCTCGAATTTTACAATAAATAACTATTCGAGCCGCATTTTTTTCCTCTTTTAATTTTGTATGTGAAAAAATGGCAGTACTTTTACACCGTTTTTCGCAAAGCCACCCGGTTGGGCCGCTAAATGGAGCGAAAAGCACAACAAACCGAACGTGAAACAATAGAATTGTAAATAACCTTTAATTAAAATTATGAAGACAATCGAAGTAAAGAAAGCTGAAGGTAAATTAGGCGTTCTCGTCGTAGGTATCGGCGGTGCCGTTTCCACCACTTTCATTGCCGGTACGCTCGCAGCTCGCAAGGGCCTCGGCACTCCCATCGGCTCTATCACTCAACTCTCCACCATCAAATTGAGCGAAACCGAGACTGCTAAGATCAAAGACGTTCTCCCCATCGCTAAGCTCGACGACATCGTATTCGGCGGCTGGGACCTCTTCGAAGAGAACTGCTACGACGCTGCTCGCCACCACGCTGTCCTCACCGTTGAAGACCTCGACGGCGTTAAGGAAGAGCTTCAGGCTATCAAGCCTATGAAGGCCGCTTTCGACCAGGATTTCGTAAAGCGCCTCCACGGCACCAACGTCAAGAAAGCCGACACCAAGTGGGACCTTATGCTCCAGCTTAAAGAAGATATCGCCAACTTCAAGGCTGCCAACGGTTGCGCCCGCATCGTGGTAATCTGGGCCGCTTCTACCGAAGTTTACGTGCCTATGAGCAGCGTCCACATGGATCTCGCCACCTTCCAGAAGGCTATGAAGGAAAACAGCCACGAGGTAGCTCCCTCGATGCTCTACGCCTACGCAGCTATCGACTCGGGCGTGCCTTTCATCAACGGCGCTCCCGCTCTCACCGTCGACTTCCCCGCTATGTGGCAACTCGCTGCTGAAAAGCACGTGCCCATCTGCGGTAAGGACTTCAAGACCGGTCAGACGCTCCTCAAGACTGTCCTCTCCCCGATGCTCCACACCCGTATGCTCGGCCTCCGCGGCTGGTTCTCGACCAACATCCTCGGCAACCGCGACGGCGAAGTCCTCGACGACCCCGATTCGTTCAAGACTAAAGAGGTGTCGAAACTCTCCGTGCTCGACACTATCCTCAAGCCCGACGAATATCCCGAACTCTACGGCAACATCTTCCACAAAGTGCGCATCAACTACTACCCGCCGCGTGGCGACAACAAGGAAGGTTGGGACAACCTCGACATCATCGGCTGGATGGGCTATCCTATGCAGATCAAGGTCGACTTCCTCTGCCGCGACTCTATCCTCGCTGCTCCTCTGCTCCTCGACCTCGTCCTTCTCAACGACCTCGCTCAGCGTTGCGGCTTCGAAGGTATCCAGCACTGGCTCTCCTTCTACTTCAAGAGCCCGATGCACGAGCTCGACGGCGCTCCTATCCACGACCTCTTCCAGCAGAACGTTATGCTCCGCAACAAGATGCGTGAAATCATAGGCTGCGAATATCGCTCCAACGTTGACTAATCGCGCTACCGCGACTCCATAAGTCTAAGAATAGCATTTCCTCAAGCGGGTGGGCTACCGATAAGTGGCTCCCCCGCTTGCTTTTTCGCAAGTGATGGCCTGCCGCCCTATTGCCCGCCTGCAAATAATTGGCTATCTTTGCCATATATTGACGATAAGATATGAAGCACTACAATCTGTTTCTCGCCATTCTGGCCGCGCTCTTTGTGGCTATGGTGTGCAGCGCCGGCCGGCCTGCCGGCGCCACGGTGGCCTCAGCTCCGGCGGTTGATACCTTTACTTACAACCTGCCGTGCCAGGTTATCAATATCCATTCGGAGCTGCCGGGCAAGGCGATTTTGCTGCTCTGGCTGCACGGCGGGGTGCGCCACCGCGCCATTCACAGCTATTTCACTCATCCCAACCATTGGGACAACTGCGCGGCCGACGACTCTATCGTCAACTACCTCAACTCTCACAATATCAAGGCCGTGGCTCTGTTGCCTATGTGCCACCGCGCCGATGCCGAAGGGTGCATCGCTTGGCGCGACTGCTATGCCGATGTGAAGGTGATGATTGATGAGTACGTCAGCCGTGGGCTCGTCGATCCCGCGCGCATCTACCTCGCCGGCTCCTCCGACGGCGGCCGCGGTGCCTGGGACTATGCCGCGGAGCACCCTGAGATGTTTGCCGCCGCTATTTCAATGTCGTGCGAAGAGCCACGCATGGTGTCGATTCCGGTCTATTTCTTTAGCACTGCCGCCGAGGGCGATTGCTCCGGGCAGGTGGCCGTGCTTCAAGCTCAAGGCGCCACTATCGTGGAGTACGAATACTGCCGGGAGATGGGTCACGGCGGCGATGCCGCACGTTGCACCCCACAGTTGCTCGACCGCTTCTTCGCCCACCGCAAGTGAGGTGATATTCGGCTGCCACATTTGCAAGTGCCGCTGCTGTGTGCTACCTTTGCGGTTGTGAACGACATCGACAGAAAATACGGCGCTATCGACGTGGCGAAGTTTCTCCTCGCCGCCACTGTGGCTATCGAGCATTGCAACCCCGATTTCCCCAACCCTTTCGGGAAATGGGTGCAGTGGACGGTGTTCACGCTTGCCGTGCCTTTCTTCTTCGTGGCTGTAGGGTTCTTCCTGCAGAGGTCGCTCGCGGCTGAAGGGGCCGACGCGCAGGCGGTGCTGCGCCGTCGTTTTGTCCGTGCGGCCCGGATGATGCTCACCTGGCTCGCGGTGTATCTGCCACTGGCCGTCGTTGACGCTTGGCTCAACGACGTTCCGTGGACTCGCGACCTCACTTCCTATATATTTAATGTGGTAATCCACGGTGAGCCCACCTGGGGCTGGCCGCTGTGGTTTGTATATGCTATGATGATAGGCGTAGGGCTGGTGTGGCTGTGGCACACGCGCCGATGGCCTATGATTTGGCTTTGGCTCCTTGGCATCACGACCGCTCTATATGCCGGTTGCTATGTACCATTACGGCTCTCCGACCTCTTTGGCGAAAGGATGGGGTACTACCTACTGCTGGTCAGCGGCCACACTCTCTATGGCCTGCTGCCTATCCTCCTCGGTATGTGGCTGTTCGGGCAACAGGAGCGAAATGTGCCGGCGTGGGTGCCGGCTTTGGCGCTTGTGGCTCTGGCGCCGCTGGCCTTCAAGCGCATTCCGCTTGCCGCTGTGGCTGAGAGTGTAGCGCTGTTCTATTGCGCACTTCGTCTTCGCCTGCCCAATTCGCGCGTGACCGACCTGCTGCGCCGCCTGAGCCGATGGGTGTACTTCGTCCACATCATCTTTGTGTTCATCGCCGCGCAGCTCGCCGTGGCCGGATTGATGCCCGCGCTGAGCAATACCCTCACGATGCTCGCCATCGTGACGGCTACGCTGGTGGCCGCAATCGCGCTCGATGTCATCACCGCAAGAAGGTGACCGCGCGGTCGAGCCCATGGCTCTTCAGCCGTGATTATCACTCGATTATTGTCATTAATCTATAATTTTCAAGCCGAGGTTGCTTGATTGACGGAAAATAAGTATCTTTGCAAGTTGGAATGTAATATGTCAACAGTCCGTATATAGAATAAACCGTTTAGATATAAAACTGTCAAGATAAGTCGCTATGCAAGAGCAAGATATAGCCCTCGTCGAGCCGCAGCGTGAAGAGGCCGAAAACCCGAGTGCGTTTTCTATTAAAGAGTTCCTCCTCGCCTGTAAGCATTATTGGTATTGGTTTGTAATCACCGCGGTGCTGGGCGGTGTGCTGATGTTTATTTATTCGCGCACGCAGCCTATGCGCTACGTCTCCTTTGCCTATATCCTCGTCAAGAACGACAAAACCTCGGGCAACATCTCCGAGAATTCGCTCTTTACCGACCTCGGCATCATCGACCGCTCCCAGACGGTGCAAAACGAAATCTACGTAATCCGCTCCACACAGCTGCTCGAGCAGGTGGTGAACCGTCTCAATATCGACGTATCGTACTACGTGGAGCCGCATCTGCGCCGCATCAACATCTACAAGTCATCGCCCATTGAGGTTAAATTCCTCAAGGAGATTCCTCGCTCGGGAATTACGGTTTATGTCAACCTCGTCGACGACACACAGTGTCAATATCGCTTCTCCACCGAAGACGACTGGGCTACCGCCAAGTACGGCCAGAGCATCGAGTCGCCCAAAGGCCCGATGCTGATCACGCGCTCACCGGCCTACCGCTCCGATACTGAATACGAGGAGATTATCGCTGTGGCCGAGAACCCGCGCCGCAAAGCCGAGCACATGTGGGACCGCCTCACGGTCAAGAAAGCTTCGCAGGAGACGAGCGTAATCTCGCTCCAATATGATGGCGACAACTATCAAGAGTGCTGCGACATCCTCAATGCCCTCATCGATGTGTACAATCAGGATGGCATCAACGATAAGAACCGCGTGGCGCAAAACACCGAGAACTTCATCATCGAGCGTATCGCCTCTCTCGGCAAGTCGCTCGGCGGCATTGACTCGGAGATAGCGCAAATCAAGATTCGCAACAATGTGCCCGACATCGGCTCGGCCGCCGGCAGTTACCTCAGCAGCAGCGAACGCTACTACGACGATGCCGCCCAGCTCGAGACCCAGCTCTCGCTCGTCCGCTACATTCGCGACTACCTGCGCGACGACCGTAACAAGAATGCGCTTATCCCCTCCAATACCGGCATCAACGACCTCGGCATCGAAGGTCTAATCTCTACCTACAACGAAGAGGCCGTCAAGTATAACAAACTCGCTGCCGGCTCCAGTGCCGACAACCCCTGGACTCTCGAGCAGGAAAAGACGCTCGCCACGCTTCACGCCAATATCGTGCGCTCAGTCGATAACCTCTACAGCACTCTCTCTATCAAGCTTCGCCAAGCGCAGGCCCAAGAGAGCATAGCTCGGGCTAAAGTGTCGTCGGTACCGGCACAAGAGCAGCAGATTACCGATGTGCTTCGCCAGCAGAAAATCAAGGAGGACCTCTATCTCTACCTCCTCAACAAGCGCGAGGAGAATGCGCTCCGCCTCGCTATCGCCGAGCCTAACGCCAAAATCCTCGAATACGCCGGCGGCGATGAAACGCCTTATGGCGCGGCCGACCGCCGCAACGTGATGATGGGCATCATCATCGGCCTTATTATCCCGGCCATCATCATCTATCTGATAATGTGGATCCGCTCCCTCGACACCAAAATTCACGGCGCCAGCGACATCGAGACAGGCTCCTCAATTCCGTTCCTCGGCGAAGTGCCTCTCAAAGAGAAGGAGTACGAGGACAAAGAGCTTGTCGTCTCGGAAAACGGCACCGACCGTGTCTCGGAGGCTATGCGCATCATCTACAACAACTTCGAGTATGTCACCGACAAGAATCGCGAGGGTGGGGCGGTTGTTCAAGTCACCTCCACTATCCCCGGCGAAGGCAAGAGCTTCATCACTGCCAATCTCGCTATGTCGCTCGCTCTGGCCGGAAACCGCGTCATCTTGCTCGACCTCGACTTGCGCAAAGGCAACATCTCCAAGACCCTGGGTATCAAGGGCCGCCACGGCCTCAGCGGTTATCTGTCAGGGCGTAACACCGACCTCGACCAAATCATTATCCACGGCATTGCCGACGGCAAGGGTAAGATTTGCGAGAATCTCGACGCTATCAGCATAGGCACCGTGCCGCCCAACCCTGTCGCCTTGATTATGAGTGAGCGATTCGACGACCTCATCGCCACGCTCCGCGCCCGCTACGACTATGTGGTATTCGATACCGTTCCTTACAACATCATCGCCGATGCAGCTATCATCAACAAGCAGGCCGATGTCACAATATATGTAATCCGCGCCGAGATGATCGACCGCCGATTCCTCACCGACCTCGACCGTATGTATCGCGAGCATAAGATTAATAATATGTGTACGCTCCTCACCGGCGTCGATGTCGAGAAGTCTTATTATGGCTATGGCTCGCCCTATGGCTACAAGTATGGCGGCCGATACGGCTCTTATGGCTACCGCTACGGCTACGGCCGCGAAGGCGAGCGTAAGTCGAAAAAGAAGAAGTTCAACATCTTCGGCATATTTTCCTGATTCCCGCTAAGCTATGAAGATTGCTATTGTAGGAACCGGCTACGTGGGCCTCGTCACCGGTACTTGCTTCGCCGAGACGGGCGTCGATGTCACTTGTGTCGACATTGACAGCCGCAAAGTCGAGATGCTGCGCCGTGGCGAGATGCCTATCTACGAGCCGGGCCTCGCCGAGATGGCGCAGCGTAATATGAAGCTGCGACGCCTCCATTTCGAAACCGACCTCACCACCGTGCTCCCCGATGTCGATATCGTCTTTATCGCCGTAGGCACTCCTCCCAATCCGGTCACAGGCGCCGCCGATATGCGATATGTTCACGAAGTGGCAACCACTATCGGTAGCGCGCTCGATCATTATGTGGTGGTAGTCACCAAAAGCACTGTCCCGGTGGGCACTTCGCGTGAGATTACCGCGATTATACGCCGACAGCTGCAGCTGCGTGGCGCTGAGGTGGAGTTCGACGTCGCTTCCAATCCCGAGTTCCTTAAGGAAGGAGCGGCAATCAAAGACTTTATGAGCCCCGACCGCGTGGTCATCGGCTGCGACAGCGACCGCGCAAAGCGTATGATGACTAAGCTGTATAAGCCTTTTATGCTCAATAGCTTCCGTGTCATTTTTATGGACGTGGCTTCGGCCGAGATGACCAAATATGCTGCCAATGCTATGCTCGCCACTCGCATCAGCTTCATCAACGACATCGCCAACCTTTGCGAGCGCGTCGGTGCCGACGTCAATATGGTGCGCAAAGGTATCACAAGTGATGCCCGCATAGGCTCCAAATTCCTCTATCCCGGCTGTGGCTATGGCGGCTCTTGCTTCCCTAAGGATGTCAAAGCGCTTATCCGCACTGCCGCCGAAAATGGTATGTCACTCAAGCTGATCGAAGCCGTTGAAGATGTCAACGAGCGCCAGAAGCATATCCTTTTTGCCAAAGCGTCGGCTCACACCGACTTGCGGGGCAAACGCATTGCCATCTGGGGCCTGTCGTTCAAGCCCGAGACCGACGACATTCGTGAGGCTCCGGCTTTAGTCCTCATCGACGAGCTGCTCGCCGCCGGGGCCGTGCCACGCGTCTACGACCCAATCGCGATGCCCGAGGTGCAACGGCGCTATGCCGACCGCCTGGAGTATGCCTGCGATATGTACGATGCCGTCCTTGATGCCGATATGCTCATCGTCGTCACCGAGTGGAAAGAATTCCGCGTTCCCTCCTGGCAAGTAGTGGCAAAAGCTATGCGCGCACCGGTAGTCATCGACGGACGCAACATCTACGACCCCGATGAGATGCGCGACCTCGGCTTCACCTATTATATGATAGGCCGAGCCACCACCTGACACCCGCCAATCCCC
>CAMHGU010000002.1 GCA_946184715.1 uncultured bacterium
TTATGATAGAGGTCGGGGGTGCGCCGCTTCTCGGTGATTATTGAGGAGGGCTGCTGCTCGGCCTTGGGCTGCTCATCGGCTTTGGGCTGCTCGGCGGCTTTGGGCTGCTCGGCTTTGGGCTGCTCGGCTGCTTTAGGCTGTTCGACGGCTTCGCGGGGCTGTTGCGCGGCATTGCGCGGGCTTTCGGCTTTCACCTCGTCGTTGAAGTCGGCTACCGGGAAGTAGAGGTTCTGCCCCTTCTTAAGCCCGTTGGCAAGCTCGGGGTTGTAGTGCTTCATCTGGTCAATGGTGATGCCGAGCTTCTTGCTGATGCTGTAGATGGTCTCTTTGGCCTCCACGTGATATACGTAGAAGTCGATGCTGCCTATAGTCTGCACCGGCAGGTTGAGCCCTTTGGCGCTCAGCGTGTTGCCTACGGCGAAGCACAGCGCCAGCGTGGCCATTGCGATTATCTTCTGTGTCTTGTTCATCGATATGGTTTGGTTGGTTATTTACGTGGGTTGACTACTCGCTGCCCGAGCACGTCGGCCAGCTGCGATTTTATGGCGTGCAGCTGTTTAATCTGCTGCACTAATTCGATGGTTTCGGTTCCGGAGGCCGTGGCGAGGCGTGAGTTCAGCTCCTTGAGCTGGAGGTCCACGAGGGCGTTTTTCCAGTCGTAGATAGCCTGCGGCACAGTGCGGCCGAGGCGCTGCCACTCGCTCTCTAAGGTGGCGTAGCGGGTGTGAATCTTGCTGAGCTGGTATTTGTCGGTGACGAGGTCGTTGGCCACGTGGCGCACGTCGTCGTCGGGGTCGTTTACGAGCCGGCGCTCCACGTAGCCGAGGCGGAACTGTCGCACCTCGCTCTCCACTTGCGCCTCTACCTCTTCGCGGAGCTTGGCCTCTTTAAGCTCTATGGCGGCGATGTCGGTCACCTGCGATGCCGCGATGGTGCGGAACCCTTTGTCGAGCAGCTGCCGGCGATGCTCTTCGGCCTCTTGCCGGTGTTGCTTAAGCTCGAGCTTGAACTGCTCAAGCATTCCGAGCACGGAGCGGTAGATTTTGTCGAATACGGTGTTGCTGAAGGTCATACCGTCGAAGTTTAACTCGCTTTCTATGTATTCGGCGAGCGTAAGCTCGGTGACGCCGTCGTCGGCGAGGCAGAAGTCGAGGAGGCCGTAGCGCAGCAGGTAGCGCGCTATCTCTTGCTCGTAAGGAAGGAGATATTCGCTATCGGTCGTGGCGCGGCTCTCTATGGTGGCGTGCCCGCTCGCCGCGGGCTGATTGGCAGGGGGATTGGCGTCAACGGCGGGCGTGTCGGGGTATTCGGCTTTTAGCTCTTCGCGCTGCTGCCGCTCGCGCTCGGTGTGGGCCTTGCGGCGGTTCTCCTCCACTTGGCGCTGTATCTGGCGCAGCAGCACCTTCTCGTCGATGTCGAGCGTGCGGCTGCACTCTTGGGCATAGACGTTCTGGGTAATCTCATCGGGGATTACGGCGATGGAGCGCACGATGTCCTGTATCACGCCGGAGCGCTTTATCGGGTCGTTCTCGAGGCCCTCGAGCAGTATTCGGGTCTTGAACTTGATGAAGTCGGTCTCGTTGGCGTTGATAAACTCGCTGAATTGGCTGGCCGAGTGGCTCTTGGCGTAGCTGTCGGGGTCCTCACCGTCGGGGAGCAGCAGCACCTTGATGTTGAGTCCTTGCGCCAGCAGCATATCGATGCCGCGGAGCGAGGCCTTGATGCCGGCCGAGTCGCCGTCGTAGAGCACGGTGATGTTTTTGGTGAAGCGGTGGATGAGCCGTATCTGGCCCTCAGTGAGCGAGGTGCCGCTCGAGGCCACCACATTCTCAATGCCCGACTGGTTCATCTGTATCACGTCGGTGTAGCCCTCCACGAGGAAGCACTTGTCGGACTTGATGATGGCGTGCTTGGCGTGGAACAGGCCGTAAAGCTCGTTGCTCTTCTTGTAGATTGAGGATTCGGGCGAGTTGACGTACTTGGCCGGGTCGTGCTTGAGGGTGCGGCCGCCGAATGCTATCACCTTGCCGGCCACGTTCATCACCGGAAACATCACGCGTCCCTTGAAGCGGTCGTAGCCGCCGCCGTGGCGACTCTGGGAGCAAAGGCCCGTGGCGAAGATGTGCTCGTCGCTGAATCCCGCTTGCTTAAGATGCTGATAGAGAGCGTCGTTGCGGTCGAGCGAGTAGCCGAGCTGGAAATGCTTGATGGTGGCGTCGTTGAAGCCGCGCTCGTAGAAGTAGGCCAAGCCTATGTTGCGGCCATCGTCGGTGTTGAAGAGGGTGTCCTGAAAGTAGCGCGATGCCGTTTCGTTGATGTTGAGCATCGCCTCGCGGTCAGTCTGCGCCTTGCGCTCCTCCTCGTTCATCTCGCGCTCCACAATTTCGATGTGGTACTTGGCAGCGAGGTAGCGCAGCGCCTCGGGGTAGGTCATCTGCTCGTGCTCCATAATGAAGTTGACCGGGCTGCCGCCCTTGCCGCAGGAGAAACACTTGCAGATGTTGCGCGCCGGCGACACCATAAACGATGGCGTCTTCTCGTTATGGAACGGGCACAGCCCCTTGTAGTTAGCGCCGCTGCGCTTGAGGCTCACGAAGTCGGATACCACATCGACGATGTCGGCGGCATCAATAATCTTCTGCACTGTTTCCCGTTCGATCATAAGCGGTTACGATTCCATTCTAAGCGTTGATGGCTCTATTTTAAGCGGTTAAGGCCTTGCCGGCAGGCAGCCGCCACTTCGCGGCAGCCGCATATCAATCCATCTTGCAAATTTACGCAATAATTATGAAATCGCCGCATCCGGAGCCCCCTCTTTTACTTACTTCGCCGGGGTGATGCGCCAGATGGTGCCTTCGGTGAGGACGGCGTAGATGTTGCCGTGGGCATCGGTCTCGAATCCGTTCACTTCGGAGCAGCCGAGGCGGTAGCTCCAGCGGAGGGCGCCGGTGGCGGCGTCGAGGGCGGCCACCACGCCTTTGCGGGAGCCGGCATATACCGTGCCGCGGCTCTCGAGGAGCGGGCAGGGGGCGTGCTCGTAGCCGAAGCCGGCATCGGTGGCCCAGCGCAGCGTGAAGGTGTCGGCGGTGGCATCTACGGCTATCACCTTGCCGTCCATCGTCTTGGCATATACGGTGCGGCCGTCGGCCGAGGCGCCCATCGCTTCGCGCACGGTGTAGCTATTGTCGCGCCATATAGTGTGGCCGTCGGTGAGGTCGATGCAGGTCATATAGCGGTCGGGGGCTACGATTATCACGTGGCGGCCGGCGATGTGGGGCACAACGTTGCCGGGGCTGAAGAGGCGGTTGCTCTTGCCATTACTCCATCGCCATAGCTCACGGCCGGTGGCGAGGTCGTAGCAGCGGAGGAAGGTGTCCCAGCAGCCTATTACGGTTCGCCCGGAGACTACGGCGGGCGCCCCCTGGCAGTAGTTGCCCACGGTGTCGCGCCAGAGCAGGGTGGCCGTGCGTGGCTCCCACGCTGTCACTGTTTTGTAACCGCCTTGCAGGAGGATGTCATCGCTTATGAGGCCGTCGGCCACGAAGGCATGAGGAAAGTCTTTTGAGAATTTTACGCTGCCGTCGGTTCGGCTGAGCCAGAGCAGGCGGCCGTCGGAGGTGGGGACTATCACGGCGTCGCCGGCTACCACGGGGCGCGAGAATAGCGGCCCGGCGGTGGCTACGCGCCAGCGTTCCCGACCTTCGGCGGTGTCGATGGCTTTGACGAGTCCGGCTGAGGTGCCGAAGTAGAGGCGGTCGCTATCCACGGCGAGGCGTGTGAACACTGAGGCTTCATCGCGCCACATCAGCTTGATATCGTAGCCCTCGGGCACGGGCTGCTCGGCTGTGGTGGCGGCGATGTAGGGGGGATGGGTGAGGCGCAGCGGCAGGCTGGTCACCAAGCGCTCGGGCTCGTCGATGAGCTTCTCGTATTGGTAGAGGGTGCCGTGGTCGATGCTGATGAGAGTGTAGCCGTGGCCCTGCTCGGGCACGCTGAGGGCGCGGCTCATAAGGCCGTCGATATCGCCTGCGCGGTACTGCTTGTACACGTGGTAATGGCCGTTGAGGTGCACGGCCACTGGGTAGCGGTGGAGGATTGCGGTGTAGGCTCCCCAGCGGTCGAGGTCGTCGGCCAGCGGGTAATGGTTGACTGAGATGACGATAGGCTTGCGGTTGGCGCTGAGCACGCTGTCGAGCCAGGCGAGGTCGTCGGAGCGCACGTGCCCGTCGCCCATTTTCATATACGGTCCGCAGTTCATCGCCACGATGAATAGCGAGTCGAGCTCAAAGGCGAAGCGGTCGCTTCCCCATAGCTTCACGAAGGTGGTGCAGGCTGATTCTGACCAGTTGTTCTCGTGGTTGCCGGGGATATAATAGGCGGGCTTGGCGAGGCCGTCAAGAACCGACTTGACGTTGAGCAGCTCCTCGTCGCGCCCCTCGTTGGTGAGGTCGCCGGTGACGAGCACGGCTTGGGCCGGGCCGGCATTGATTTCGGCTACGGCGCGCCGCAGCCACGCCTCATTGTCGTTGCCGGGGCTCACGTGCACGTCGGTAAGGATGGCGAAGGTGGTAGCCGCGGCCGCCACCGTGCCGAGCAATGCCAGGGCGATAGCCGCCACAGCCCGCTTCATCACTGCAATGTAATCAGGTACCATAAGCATAGATAAACATAGAATCGTTCACCCGACAAATATCGTCAATTTTCCCGAAGCCCGCAAGCTCCAACCCGCCATAATCCATAGAAGATATAGAATCTCTTGCCCTTCCCGCAATCGCTCGAGGGGGAAAGAAGAAGGGGCGCGACATCACGTCGAGCCCCCTTCCGTAATATGATTACATTAAAAATAAACAATGTTCAAATTGCTTAGCGCAGCTTTTGGTATCCGTACACGGCGTTGCAGCAGAGCTGCTCCTCGATGCGGATAAGCTGGTTGTACTTGGCCATACGGTCGGTGCGGCTGAGGCTACCGGTCTTGATCTGGCCGCTGTTGGTCGCTACGGCGATGTCGGCGATGGTGGTGTCCTCGGTTTCGCCGGAGCGGTGCGAGGTCACTGTGGTGTAGCCGTGGCGGTGGGCCATCTCGATGGCTTCGAGGGTCTCGGTGAGCGAGCCAATCTGGTTAACCTTGATGAGGATAGAGTTGGCGGCACCCATCTTGATACCTTTCTCGAGGAACTTCACGTTGGTGACGAAGAGGTCGTCGCCCACGAGCTGGCAGCGGTCGCCAATCTTGGCGGTGAGCTTCACCCAGTTGTCCCAGTCGTTCTCGTCGAGACCGTCCTCGATGGAGTCTATAGGATATTTGGTGATGAGCTCTTCGAGGAAAGCGATCTGCTCGTCGGCAGTGAGACGCTTTCCGTTGGGGTCTTTCTTCTTGCCGTCTTTGAGCTGACGATAGTCGTAGTAGTACTTACCGTCCTCGATTACAGCAAATTCGCTGGCGGCGCAGTCCATGGCGATCTTGACGTCCTTGCCGGGCTCGTAGCCTGCGTTCTTGATGGCGGTGACGATGCTGTCGAGAGCGTCCTCGATGCCGTCGAGCGCGGGAGCGAAGCCGCCTTCGTCGCCTACGGCAGTGCTGAGGCCGCGGCTCTTCAGGAGCTTGGCCAGAGCGTGGAACACCTCAGCGCCCATGCGGATAGCCTCTTTCTCATTCTTGGCACCTACGGGGCGAATCATAAACTCCTGGAATGCGATGGGAGCGTCGCTGTGGGCACCACCGTTGATGATGTTCATCATCGGCACGGGGAGTACGTGGGCGTTGGCACCACCTATGTAGCGATAGAGAGGAATGTTGAGGTAAGCGGCTGCGGCGTGAGCCACGGCGAGCGATACGCCGAGGATGGCATTGGCACCGAGATTGCTCTTGGTGGGGGTGCCGTCGAGCTCAAGCATCTTGCGGTCGATGGAGCGCTGGCCGAGAACACACATACCTTCCACCACGGGGGCTATCTTGGTGTTGACGTTCTCTACGGCTTTCAGCACACCCTTGCCGAGGTAGCGGCCCTTGTCGCCGTCGCGAAGCTCAAGAGCTTCGTTTTCGCCGGTGGAGGCGCCTGAGGGCACCGAAGCACGGCCCATAACGCCGTTTTCAAGTGTTACTTCTACTTCCACGGTCGGGTTGCCGCGTGAATCAAGAATCTCTCTTGCGTGAACTTTTGAAATTTTCATAGAATGGTTGTTTATTTAAGGTTGGAATTTTTTCACTTTTGCAAAGTTAAGGTTTTTTGTCGGAATATGCACGCGGGGAGAGTATTTTTCGGGAGGTTTTTGCGAAAATTTTGCCGTGACCGATAAATGGCGGTCGCAGGGTGGAGCAAAGGCTGTTGCGTAATTACCGCTAAAAGGTTATCTTTGCCATCGTCAACGATTATGGTAAGCTATGATTCTGAAGAAGATAACCTATGGCTACGACCCACTGCTGGTGCGGCTCGACGAGTTGTATGTGACGTCGTTTCCGGCCGTGGCGCGGGTGGCGACGGAGCGGCTGCGGCAACTGATAGGGCTGCCTGGATGCGAGATGACGTTCTATGCCATCGTGGAGCGGGAGCAGATGCGGGGCATGGCGACGATATGGGAGCTGGGCTCGGCGCGTTATCTGGCCTACCTTGCCACCTTTGCCGAGGCGCGCAATCACGGGCTTGGCGCCGCCGCTCTTGCCGAGCTGCTGGCGCAGTCACCGCTGCCCATAGTGGGCGAGGTGGAGCCGCCCGAGAGCGCACTGCAGCAGCGCCGCATCGCCTTCTATGAGCGCAACGGCTTCCACGTCGCGATGACCGCCCCCGCGATTCTCAACGGCTATCACAAGGGCAACGACCTGTATCTCATCGCCTCTCAGCCTATTGCCGACTGCGAGGCAATGCAGCGGCTCATCATCGAGAAGGTGTACAGGGTGCTGCACGAGGGCGAGTAGCCGTGCGCGGCTTACTCTACGGTGACCGATTTGGCCAGGTTGCGGGGCTGATCCACGTCACGGTCTTTGACCACGGCAATGTGGTAAGCGATGAGCTGGAGTGGAATCACCGTAAGCAGCGGGGTGAGGCACTCCTCGGTGCAGGGCACTTCGATTACGAAATCGGCAATCTTGCTTATCAGGTCATCGCCTTCGGTCACGATGGCTATCACGCGGCCTTTGCGGGCTTTGATCTCCTGAATGTTGCTCACTACCTTCTCGTAGGTGCCGCACCGCGGGGCTACGACCACCACCGGCATCTCGCTGGAGATGAGGGCGATGGGGCCGTGCTTCATCTCGGCGGCGGGGTAGCCTTCGGCGTGGATATAGCTTATCTCTTTGAGCTTGAGCGCCCCTTCGAGGGCTACGGGATAGTTGTAGCCGCGGCCTAAGTAGATGAAGTTTTGGGCGTACATAAACATCTTGGCAAATTCGGCGATGCGCTTGTCCTGGCCGAGCACACACTCAATCTTGTCGGGTATCTGTCCCAGCTCGCGCACTATGGCGAGGTATTTGTCGGGGCTGAGGGTGCCTTTCTCGCGTCCTATACACAGGGCGAGCATCGTCAGGGCCACTACCTGGGCGGTGAAGGCCTTGGTGGAGGCAACGCCAATCTCGGGGCCGGCGTGGGTGTAGCAGCCGCTGTGGCTCACTCGCGGTATGGAGGCACCCACCACATTGCAGATGGAGAAGATGAAGGCGCCGTGCTCCTTGGCCAGCTGGATGGCGGCGAGGGTGTCGGCCGTCTCGCCCGATTGTGAGATGGCGATGACCACATCGTCCTTGTCAATGACGGGCTTGCGGTAGCGGAACTCGGAGGAGTACTCCACCTCAACGGGGATACGGGCAAACTCCTCGATGGCGTACATCGCAATCAGACCGGCGTGCCAGCTGGTGCCGCACGCCGTGATGATGATGCGCTTGGCGTTGAGAAAACGCTCGCGATTGTCGATGAAGCCCGAGAGGGAGATGTTGTCCTGCCGCACGTTGATGCGGCCGCGCATCGAGTCGGTGAGGGTGCGGGGCTGCTCGAAAATCTCCTTGAGCATAAAGTGGGGGTAGCCGCCTTTCTCCAGTTGCGAGAGCGACATCTCAAGGCGTTTTATCTCGGGTGTCTTCTGCACGTTGCCTATGGTGACAATCTCCACGTCGCGGCCTTTGTTTATGGTCACCACCTCTTCGTCGTCGATGTATATGACCTTATCGGTGTACTCCACGATGGGGGTGGCATCAGAGGCGAGGAAGTATTCGCCGTCGCCTATCCCCACCACGAGCGGCGACCCTTTGCGGGCGGCAATGAGGGTGTCGGGGTGCTCTTGGTCGAGGACTACGATGGCGTAGGCGCCTACCACCTGCTGCAGGGCCAGCTGCACGGCCGTGCGGAGGTCCACTTGCCGGTCCACTTGGGTGTATTCGATTAGCTGCACGAGCACTTCGGTGTCGGTGTCCGACTTGAAGGTGTAGCCTTCCTGCGTCAGCCCGGCTTTGAGCACGGAGTAGTTCTCGATGATGCCGTTGTGGATGATGGCCAGGCGCTCGCTCTCGGAGTAGTGGGGGTGGGCGTTGGCGGTGTTGGGTTCGCCGTGGGTGGCCCAGCGGGTATGGGCTATGCCGATGTGGCCCGTGGTGTCCTTGTCGGTGACAAACGATTCAAGCTCGGCCACTTTGCCTTTGGCTTTGAACACGTTGAGCTTGCCGGCTTCGTTGATGAGCGCCACGCCAGCGCTGTCGTAGCCGCGGTATTCGAGGCGATGTAAGCCTTTGATTAAGATGGGATAAGCGTCGCGCTCTCCCACGTATCCTACGATTCCACACATAGTAGTATTTGTCTCTGATTATGATTTGACGATTTGATTTGCTTTTGTACGGCCGTGGCTTGATGTTAATGGATGAAGAGAAGCTCGCGGTATTTGGGCAGAGTCCACATCTGGTCATCTACGATAAGCTCGAGGGCGTCGGCGTGGCTGCGTATCTCGGCCATCAGGGGCAGCACGGTGTCGTGATAGGCGAGGGCTTTGCTTCGCTCGTCGGGCTGGCGGTTGGCTTTGTGGCGGGCTTCGGTCATGCGCTGCACACCGTCGAGGATAGCGCCGGAGTGGTGCTCTATCTGGCGAATGATGCTGTAGTCCATCTCGTTGAGGCTGGCGGTCTCGTCGGCGCTGAACACCTGCTTCACGGCCTGTACGTTCTGCAGAAGCATTGTCTGATAGCGCTTGGCGGCGGGCAGCACGTGGTTGACCACGAGGTCGCCGAGGGCGCGGCTCTCAATTTGTATCTTCTTGGAGTAGGTGGCCCATTTCACTTCGCAGCGGCTGTGGAGCTCGGCTTCGCTGAGCACGCCGGTGGCGTGAAACATCTGCACGCTCTCGGGCTTGAGGTAGCGGTCGATGATTACGGGTACGCTGGTCTCGCAGTCGAGTCCGCGCTCTTGTGCTTCACGCTTCCATTCGTCGCTATAGCCGTTGCCGTCGAAGCGTATGGGCTTGCAGGCCACGATGTACTTCTTGATGATGTCGAAGAGCACGCGCTCCTTAGGCTCGCCCTTGTCGATGCGCGCGTCCACTTCGGCTTTGAAGAGCGACAGCTGCTCGGCCACGGCGGCGTTGAGCGCGAGCATCGCCGCGCCGCAGTTGGCGCTCGACCCTACGGCGCGAAATTCAAACCGGTTGCCGGTGAAGGCGAAGGGTGAGGTGCGGTTGCGGTCGGTGTTGTCGAGAAGGATCTCGGGTATGTTGGCTACGCCGAGCTTCATCTCTTTTTTGGCGTTGATAATCACGCCTTTATCGGCCGCGGTGTTTTCTAGCTTGTCGAGCACTTCGGTAATCTGCTTGCCTAAGAACACTGAGATGATGGCGGGCGGGGCTTCGTTGGCGCCGAGACGGTGCTCGTTGGTGGCGCTGACGATGGAAGCCTTGAGCAGGCCGTTGTGGCGATGCACAGCCATCAGCACGTTGACCAGGAAGGTGATAAACTGGAGATTCTGGTAGGGGTTCTTGCCTGGGGCGAGAAGGTTGGTGCCGGTGTTGGTCTGCAGCGACCAGTTGCAGTGCTTGCCGCTGCCGTTCACTCCGGCAAAGGGCTTCTCGTGGAGCAGCACGCGGAAGTGGTGCTGCTGGGCCACGCGCTCCATAATCGACATAATCAGGAGGTTGTGGTCGATGGCGAGGTTGATGTCTTCATAGATGGGCGCCATCTCAAATTGGTTGGGGGCCACCTCGTTGTGGCGGGTGCGCACGGGGATTCCGGCTTTGAGGGCTTCGTACTCGAGGTGGCGCATAAACGCGAGCACGCGCTCGGGGATAGCGCCGAAGTAGTGGTCTTCGAGCTGCTGATTCTTGGCGCTCTCGTGGCCCATAAGGGTGCGGCCGGTGAGCATCAGGTCGGGGCGGGCGTGGAAGAGGGCTTCGTCCACGAGGAAATACTCTTGCTCCCAGCCGAGGTTGATTCTCACTCGCTTCACCTGTTTATCGAATAGCGAGCACACCTCGCGGGCGGCGCGGCTGAGGGCTACGGTGGAGCGGATAAGGGGGGTCTTGTAGTCGAGGGCTTCGCCGGTGTAGGCTACGAATACGGTGGGTATGCACAGGGTGTCGCCTATGAGGAACACGGGGCTGGATGGGTCCCAGGCAGAGTAGCCGCGGGCCTCGAAGGTGTTGCGGATGCCGCCGCTGGGAAACGACGAGGCGTCGGGCTCTTGCTGGTAGAGGCTGTCGCCGCTGAACTCCTCCACGAGGGCGCCGTCGCGCAGGGTGAAGAAGGCGTCGTGCTTCTCGGCGGTGCCGCCGGTGAGGGGCTGAAACCAGTGGGTGTAGTGGGTGGCGCCGTGCTCGATGGCCCACTTGCGTATGCCGATGGCTACGCTGCCGGCTATCTCGCGATGGATGGTGCGGCCGTTATCCACATCATCGAAGAGAATGGCCAGCACATCGGGCGCGATATACTCTTGCATCCGCTCGCGGGTGAACACGTTGATGGCATAGTAATCCTTCACTTTGCCGGCGGGAGCTTCGACGTTGATAATGCGGTGCTCCATCGCTCGTTTAATCGAATCAAATCGGATATTGCTCATATTTTTACGGTCATTTCTCGGTTTTAATCGGATTGAAATCGAAAATCCGCAGCAAAGTTAGGCGCTTCCGCTGAATTATGCAAGCAATATCGCAATTTTCTCATCCTCTCCCATAGCCCCCATAGTTCCCATAGCTCCCATAGCTCCCATAGCTCCCATAAATAATGTAGAGCCTCTATAAAATCGCCTCTTTAATTAAACAATGTGAAATAATTAGGGAATTAGGCGGTTTTTGAGTATATTTGCAGTGCGTTAGCGGCGAGGCCCGCCGTGGCGCCTTCATTTATGTGTAATAAACCCTTTAAAATGATAACCGTATGGTAAATTACAAAGACTTAGGCTTGGTCAACACCCGCGAGATGTTTGCCAAGGCAATCAAGGGTGGTTATGCCATCCCCGCGTTCAATTTCAACAATATGGAGCAGCTTCAGGCCATCGTGAAGGCCGCCGCCGAGACCAAATCGCCGGTGATTCTTCAGGTGTCGAAGGGTGCGCGCAACTATGCCAACGCCACCCTGCTTCGCTATATGGCCCAGGGCGCTGTGGAATACGCCAAAGAGCTCGGCTGGAAGAAGCCTCAGATTGTGCTTCACCTCGACCACGGCGACAGCTTCGAGCTTTGCAAGTCGTGTATCGACAGCGGCTTCTCCTCGGTGATGATCGACGGCTCACACCTCCCCTATGAGGAGAATGTGGCTCTTACTAAGCAGGTGGTGGAATATGCCCACCAGTTCGACGTCACGGTTGAAGGTGAGCTCGGCGTGCTCGCCGGCGTGGAGGATGAGGTTTCGTCCGACCACCACACCTACACCAACCCCGAAGAGGTAGTGGACTTCGCCACCCGCACCGGCTGCGACAGCCTCGCCATCTCCATCGGCACCTCCCACGGCGCTTACAAGTTCACTCCCGAGCAGTGCACCCGCAATGAGAAGGGTATCCTCGTGCCCCCGCCATTGGCATTCGACGTGCTCGACGGCGTGATGCGCGAGCTCCCCGGATTCCCCATCGTGCTCCACGGCTCTTCGTCGGTGCCCCAGGAATACGTTGATATCATCAACACCCACGGTGGCAAGCTCCCCGACGCTATCGGTATCCCCGAAGAGCAGCTCCGCAAGGCCGCTAAGAGCGCCGTGTGCAAGATCAACATCGACTCCGACAGCCGCCTCGCTATGACTGCCGCCGTGCGCAAGGTGTTCGTGGAGAAACCCGGCGAATTCGACCCCCGCAAATATCTCGGCCCCGCCCGCGACGAGATGGAGAAGCTCTACAAGCACAAAATCATCAACGTGCTCGGTAGCGACGGCAAAGCCGAATAATTACTACCCATTTCTACCGATGACTGCCTTCAAGCTCGATGGCCTGCGGCAGTCATCGGCTTTTTAATAAAGCCATTCCTCAACCATAAAACGATATCGCTATGAACCGAAAATTGACTATCGCGGCGCTGCTGCTCGCCATCGCCGCTACGACGGCCTCGGCTGGTGATAAGGTGACGATATGCGCCCAGAACCTGCAAAACTTCTTCTGGAGCACCAATACTCCCCGCACCACCGACAATAGCATATGGAACAGCAACTACACCAACGCCGCCGGCCGCGCCCGCAAGGCCTCGCTCATCACCGACGCCCTCGCCCCCGTCAAGGCCGACATCTACGCCTTCAATGAGCTGGAGGCTAAGCCCGAGATTCTTGAGTATCTCGCCCAGAAATTCACCGAAAAGACCGGCATCACCTACCTCCCCATCGAGGACGGCATCGACTACGAGTACGACCCCGACGACCCCAACACCTCCCAGGGCGTAATCAAGTCGGGCTATCTCTACCGTCCCGACCGCGTCAAGCCCTACGGCAACAGCTACTCCACGGCCGTGGGCTACACCTATGTGTACCCCTACACGATGCGTATCCAAACCTTTGAGACCGTAGCCTCGGGCGAGCGCTTCGCCCTGAGCGTCAACCACTTCAAGGCCGGCGGCGAGGCCGATGACCAGGAAAAACGCGTAGGCAACGCCTCAGCCCTCCTGGAAGGTCTCAAGTACGCCCTCGACCCCGATATACTCATCGTAGGCGACCTCAACTGCGAAGTGGGCGAGACCGCTATCGATATGATTGTCGAAGCCGGCTACGAAGAGCAGCTGCTCCGATTCAGCTCCGACCCCTATATCTACTCCCACTGCTGGGACGGCGGCTCCCTTATCGACCACGTGCTCGCCAACCCCTCTATGGCCACCCAGGTGACCGGCGCCGAGGTGCGCAACGAGTGCTCTCCCTGCTCCATAGGCTACGACTACAGCTACTCCGACCACGACCCCTACATCGTAACCCTCGACCTCCAAGCTCCCGAATTCGAGTGTGAGAACATCGTCCACTCCGAAACCTTCTACGAATCGCTCGGCTCGTTCACGGCCTTCAACCTCGTGGGCACCAACGACTGGTTTGTCAACAAAACCACCCACTACGCCGTAGCCAATGGTTATAGCTCCGGCGACAACGATGACTGGCTCGTATCGCCCGGTTTCGACCTCCGCCAGAAGAGCGCAGCCACCATCGAATTCGAGCACTGCGCCGGCTACGGCACCCAGGCCAACTGGCCCAAGAATTGCCACGTGCTAATCTCCTCCGACTATCTCGACGACCCCGAAGCAGCCACTTGGACCGACCTCAACGTCACCAATTTCGGCTCCAAATATTGGGACTGGCAGAGCATCAAGCTCGACGTCCCCGATGAATTCCTCGGCAAGGAGCGTGTGGTGGTAGCTTTCCACTATAAGGTAGCCACCGGCGACATCCCCGCTTGGGAACTCAAAAACTTCGTGTTCTCAGCCGAATGTGACGACACCGGCGTGGAGAGCATAGCTGCCGACAAGGACCAGCAGCGCAAGGCTCAGAAACTCTACGACGATGGCCAAGTGATCCTCCGGCTCCCCGACGGCCGCCGCTACGATGCCCAGGGCCGCCTCCTCCCGTAACCCCGCGTCCCATCAACCCGCCATAGAGGCTATAGAAGCTCTTTATAGAGAATCTATAGCCTCTATGCTCAAAAAAGCGCCGGCTGATAGCATCCGAACAGGGTTTGTGGCCTTAAGCGCGGTGGGCTTCCCTTTTCTTGAAGAGCACGCGGCGATTTGTCTATCTACTGATCTTGGCGACAAATTCTTTCTGAATACTGCTCTATGGGCGCAAGGAGAGGCACGACCCAGTGAAATAGGGATAGTGGGGGAGCGTTATCCGTGGCACTACTATACTACCGGACTTAATTCCCAATGGTACGCGCATTTCTATGTGGGCTCTTTCGCGTTTCTGTATTCTCAGTTGTATGAGTTTAAATAGAACGATTAATCGCGTAGGCCATCGTAGTTATATATGCAAAAGGCGGGAGCTGCCGATAAGGGAGCTCCCGCCTCGTAGTTGTCGCTATAGGGGCAGTGGCTTAGTACTCCACGCAAGCGGGGAGGGCCTTAGCCTCTTCGATCATCTTCTCCACTTCGGGGAGGGCAGGCACGCGGCGCACGAGCTTCTTCTCGGCGTTGACCTCTTCGAGCTTGGCCTGAAGATTGGCCGGAACGCGATGCTTCAGCTCTTTGACGGTGTCAACCCCGGCGGCTTCGAGCAGCTCGCTGAATTGTGGCCCTACGCCATTGATGCGCATAAGGTCGGCGTGATTGGTCCAGCGAAGTATCAGCTTGTCGCTGATCTCGGTGGCTTCGGCCAGCGCTTTGCGCCCTGCGGGCTTGGAGCACTTGGCAAGGAGTTCGTCAACGGTGTTGATGCCGGCGGCCGTGAGCTTCTCGGCGTACACTTCGCCCACGCCTTCGATGTCGATTACTTTGTAACTCATTTTCGTTTCGTTATTTAAAAGGTTAAATGGTAACTGATTAAACTCATAGCAAATATAAGCACAATTCCGCAACCGTGCAAGCCTCGCCCCCGAAAAAAGTAAACCGACGATTGAGGTTGGTTCGGCAATTATGATTAGATTTGCAGGTGAGAACCGGATACTGTAATATTATTGCGATGGCTACTTATACGATAACATTAAACGAGCGAACAGCCGGGGGTAAGGCCTTGGTGTCTTATCTTCGTGCCTTAGGTGTGGTGATGAATAAGGTCACATCTAAAAAGAAGAGCAGCTATGTGCGTTCGCAAGAGGATAAGAGGGCGGGGCGAATTGAAGAGTTTGCCTCATCAGAGGAAATGTTTAGGTCGTTAGGTATCTGAAATATGTATCTGATTAGGATGACTAAGACGTTTCGTAAGGATACGGAGCGTTGTAAGAAGCGAGGCTATGATATGGAGCTCCTTAAGAGGCTATTAAGCTCCTTGAAAAAGATGGGGAATTACCATTGTCATATCGCCCTCATAAGTTGACCGGTGACTATGTGGGTTGCTGGGAGTGCCATTTGAAGGCAGATTGGTTGCTGATTTGGGAGCAAAACGATAGTGAGCTTACGCTATTATTTACCGGCATGGGCACACATTCCGATTTGTTTTAGGCAGAATTATCAGTCCTTTAGTCCTTTGAGTCCGTAGAGATTCAAGGCGTGGCGGCGTAGCTGGGCGCGGGGGCGTCAGGCGGCTTTGCGATAGCGGCGGGGGTAGTTGAAGGCGATGGCTATGGTGGTCATCAGGGCGAGGGCGGCCGGATAGTAGAGGTAGGGGAGGAAGGCCACGGGGGCTACCTTGGCGAGGCCGGCGGCGAGGAGCGTCTGGGCGCCGTAGGGCAGGGCGCTTTGCACTATGCAGGAGCAGGTGTCGAGGATGCTGGCGGCTTTGCGGCGGTCGAGACGGAAGCGGTCGGCGATGTCGCTGCTTATCTTTCCTACGGTGATGATTGCGATGGTGTTGTTGGCGGTGCACACGTTGACGAGGCTCACGAGGAAGGCGAGGCTGGCCTGGGCGCCGCGCGGGCCGTTGATGCGGTGGGTGAGCCAGTTGATGATGCAGTCGATGCCGCCGTTGCGGCTTATCACCTCGAGGAGGCCGGCGGCGAGGAGGGTGACGATGATGAGGTCGCTCATCCCGGCGATGCCGTCGCCCATCATGGCGCACATATCCACCACTGTGGTGGAGAGGGTGGCGAAGGCGATAGCCAGGCACGAGGCTATGCCGGCGAGCAGCACGAGGGTGACGTTGACGCCCGTCAATGCAAGCAGAATCACTATTAGATAGGGAGCCACAAGCAACCACGATGCGCTCGAGGAGGCTTCGTAGGCCGCGTTGACGTTGTCAATTCCCAGCACTACGTAGATGGCGAGCGCTATCAGGGCGGCGGGCACGGCTATCCAGAGGTTGGTCTTGAACTTGTCGTTCATCTTCACGCCGAGGCTGCGTGTGGCGGCTATGGTAGTGTCGGAGATAAAGGAGAGGTTGTCGCCGAAGAAGGAGCCGCCGAGCACTACCGACACTGCCAGCGGAGTGGTGATGCCGGTGTCGGCGGCAAACTCACAGGCGATTGGGGCCAGGGCTACTATCGTACCTACCGATGTCCCTATCGACATAGAGATGAAGCAGGCCGTGAGGAACAGCCCGGGGAGCACCCATTGCTGTGGCACCACGGCGAGCATCATATCGACGGTGGCGGCCACGGCGCCGGTGCCCGAGGCGAGCGCCGAGAATGCTCCGGCAAGGATGAATATCCATATCATATAGAGCACGTTGGTATTGGCGGCGCCGCGCGAGAAGGTGTCGATGCGCTCGGCGATGCTCAGCGAGCGGGGCATAGTGGCCATCGCCCATATCGCTGCTACGATAAATGCCACCGAGAGGGGCATCTTGTAGAAGTCGGCCGCGGCGATTGAGGCGGCGAGATACACCAGCAGGAACACCGCGATGGGTGAGAGCGCGAGCAGGCCGCGCAGGCGCGAGCGTAGGGAGTGGGTCATCGGCATTGTCGGTTTTTGGGAGGTGCAAAGTTAGCGAAAATCAGGCATATAACCTAATGGTGGTAAAAGCATCGCCGGAGAGCGGCAGGCTGCTCCGGCGATGGCACATTATCAAGAGATTGAAAATGATTGCATAGTGAAGGGTCAGAACCAGCCGCCGCCTTGCTGCGATGTGGAGGTCGCGGCCTTTGCGGTGTAGGTGGTTGAGCCTACGGTCACGGTGTAGCTGGAGCCGGAGGTGAGGCCGGGGCAGCTGATGAGCACGTTGTAGTTGCCGCCTTGGCCGCCGCCACCGGGGCCGCCGGGTGCTTGCCAACCGCCGGGCCCGCCATGTCCGCCATTAGTGGGCGACCAAGTGGTGGGGATGGTAAACGAGGCGAGGGTGGTGCTGCCCGAGCTTACGCTCACGGCAGCTCCGGCTGTGGCGTTGGCCGAGGTGCTGAGCACGCATTGCGAGCCGGTAGTGGCCGATACAGCGTTGTTGTTGGCACCGATGCCGAGCACGTTGCCGCCGGTGATGTAGAGCGAATAACCCTCGGCCGCGTCGATGCCGCATTCAGCGCCGCCGGCACCGCAGGCTATCACGGTGCCGCCCTTGATGTAGAGGTTGGCGTTGGAGTCGAGGGCGTCGTTGGTGGAGGCGGTGGCGGTTATGGTGCCGCCGCTGATGGTCATCTCGCGGGCCGAGTTGATACAGTCGTCGGCAGTGTTGACGGTGATGGTGCCGCCGTTGATGTCGAGGGTGTTCTTGCTCTCGATGCCTTCGCCGTTGTTGCCGGAGCAGCTTACGGTGATGGTGCCGCCGTTGATGACGATGCCGCCGGTGTAGGTGTAGCCGCTCGTGGTCTGGGTCTTGACGCCGGCCTTGATGCCCTTGGGCGAGGAGTAGTAGTCGCTATCGACTTTGTCGGTGTCGCCGGTGTAGTTGAGGTTCTCGGTGGTGCCGTTGTTGTAGTACAGCCCGCCGGTGGTGGTGACGTCGATTACACCGTCGTCGATGGTGAGAATGCCGTCGCATTTCATACCCTTACCGCCCGAGCCGGTTGCTTTGAGGGTGGTGGTGCCGCCGGTGATGTTGATGTTGCCGTCGGCGCTGATGCCGCAGGCCGCGCTGGTGTCGAGGGAGCTGTCGTCCCATTCGCCGTCGCCGGTGGTGGTGACGTTGATTACTACATCGCCGCCTATGTTGATGTCGCCTTCGGCCTTGATGCCCTTGGCGGCGATGCCGTCGCAGTTGACGGTGATGGTGCCGCCGGTGATGTACATATTGCCGGTGTCTTCATCTTCGTGGTCGGTGAGCTCACCGGTGCTCTCGGTGCCGTCGAGGTCGCATTGGATGCCGTCGTCGGCAGTGCCGCTGATGTTGACGGTGCCGCTCTCCATCAGGAAGTACTGGTTGCAGCTGATGCCGTCGCCGGCGGCTGCGGTCACGTTGATGGTGGCGTTCTTGATCTCAATGTATTCGCCGGCTTTGATGGCGTGCTTCACGTTGCCCACCACGTTGAGGGTGCCTTTCTGCTTGAATTCGGCATGGCCTTTCACGTAGAGACAGCCTTTCTGGTCGCCCGAGGGGGAGTCGACGAGGGTGTTGGTGGTGCCGGTGATTACTTTCACGTTGATGCGCTTGCCGTTCTGCACGTGCACGGCGGCGCCGCTCCACACGGGGTTGACGTTGGTGAGCGTCAGCCCGTTAAGTTCCACTGTCGATTTGTATTGACCTTCGAGGTAGAACTCGCCGTCGGTCGACGCGCCGCTGAGGGTGTAGGTAATCTCATCGGCTACGTCTTCGCTTTGCACTATCGACACGTGGGCACCGCTCACCGTGGCGGTGATATACTTGGCCACGTTGCCGGCTATCGCCACGTGGGCCGTGGTGCCGTCGTAGGTCACGGTCACGGCGTCGTCGGTCACTTCGGTATCATCGACTGTCACAGCGGTGATGTCGCTGATTACCAGGGCTTTATCCATAATGGTGAGGGTAGTGCCTTGGTCGAAGGTCATATCGCCCGTCTGTGCGGCGGGGAATTGATAGGTCACATTGCCGCAGGTCACGTTGAGCGTCTGTGCCGATGCCGCTACAGCGAGAGCGACGAGGGCTATGAGTGAGAATGTCCGTTTCATCGTACCGCGATTTTCTGGGTTCCACGATTGGTCTTAATCAGGTAGATGCCCGAGGGCAACGAGCGGCGCGCATCATCGATGCCTGCGAAGCGGCCGAGCGCCACGCCGGCGATGTTGTACACCTCCACTTCGCCATCAGCGGCGAGTGTGGCGTCGGTTACACTGGTCGAGGACGTGGTGAAGCACATCCTTTTCAGATCCGTGAGGGCGAAGGTATGGGTGCCTTCGCTGTCGGTGGCCACGAGGTTGCCGCCGCTGAACGAGAGCGCGAGCGATTCCACGGCCACCGTCGTCACCTCGCCCGAGGCGGTCTCAAAGGCAAGGTACGGATAGTCGTAGGCCCGCGCTGCCAGCGCTCCCACGACAATCATTAATGTCAAAATTGCTTTTCTCATAACGAACAGTGTTGGTTAGTTGGAAATTAGATGCAAAGTTAATGACTTAAAATTGAGGATTCAATAGCATTTTAGCTGAAAAGTTTTGCATTTGTGCCATTTCTTTTGTAATTTTGCACTCTCAAAGTAACGAATTGTAGGGAAAATGGCTAAAATTGTAACAAACGATAAGCGCGAGCATCCGCTTATCGCGATGCGTAACCTTATAGATAAGAAGGGGTTGGTGGTGTTTAATCCTATCAACGGCCTGCCGCTTCACGGCGACCCCTATGTGAGTGACTACCTTACGATAGCTCTCAATCTGCAGGGCCACGTAAAGGCCGAATACGATATGCGGCCGGTGTATTTCAGCCCACAGGACATCTCTATCCAGCCGCCTGGCCATATCCTGCGCGCTACTGAGGTGGAGGAGGATTACCGCGCTATCCTTGTGGCCATATCGCCCGATTTTATGGAGGAGATGAAGTATCTCAACAATTCGGTATATGTGGAGCTGCGCAGCTATCATTGGGAACCCGACACGCATCTTACTGATGAGCAATTTAAGGCGGTACGCACTCAGCTGGAGCTGATGGGCACCATTGCCGATAGCTCTACGCCTCGCCGCCGCGAGATTCTCAAGAATATGCTTGCGGCACTCGCCCTGCTGATGCAGGACTTCCGCGACAAGGGCGGTTTCGGAACTCTTACCCCTTCGCCGCGCGAGGAACTATTCTCGCGCTTCTATCAAGCCATTGCCGACCATCACCACGAGAGCCACGAGGTGGGGTTCTACGCCAATATGTTCTGCTTGTCGCCTAAGCACTTCGCCGCCGTCATCAAGCAGCACACCGGCACCTCGGCCAGCGAGTGGATTCGCAATTACATTCTTGTGCAGGCCAAGTCGTTGCTGCAATATCATCCGGAGCTTACCATCAAGCAGGTATCCACACAGCTCGGTTTCCCTGACCAAGCGTCGTTCAGTCGCTTCTTCCGCACCTACGCGGGAATGTCGCCCTCCGAGTGCCGCGACCGCCGCATCGAGCCCAATCTCTGACCGGCTACTCCACAATGATGCCGCTTGCGCGCGTGTACAATATCTTCAAAATGGTCGCTTGGCACCCCCGCCACTTTGATGCCGCTTGCGCGGCAGAAATTTCTTTAAAATGACTTAAAAATTATTTTTAAAATATTTTTAAGAAATTTCTCGCGCGCAGCGCGACCCTTGTAGCGACATTGCCGCAGCCTTGTGGTGCAATCGCCGCGGAGAGTCTATGCTTTGAGGCGGGCGATGAGCTCGTTGCCGAGCGCGGTCTTGCGCTCGATGTGGGCAAGCACCTCGGTCACAAACGGGTTGTTGTCGAAGTCGCCGCGCACCTGCTCGAAGTCGTGCTCCTTGTCGTTCTTGTCGCCATCGGCGCCGAAACCGGTCTGCGCAGCGAGCGAGAACTCCTTGCGGGCATCGTCGTAAACCATGCGGTCGAGCCCCACCACAGCCTCGCGCCATTTCTCCACAATCTTGACTACATCGGCAGCTGTAATCTGCTCCATATCGATGCCGAAGAACTCGCCAATGCGGTCGTAGGCCCACGTCCACTCGTAGGTGTAGTAGTTGTCGGCCATACGCTGGAACTCGGCATTAATACAGTGCAGGCGGTTGAGGGTGCCGTCCTCGATACCGTCGAGCAGATGGTCAATCTCGCTCTTGGGCGCGATGAGGCCGCTGATGTCAACCCATTCGCCGTGGCCTATCTCGGTGTCGGGGCGCAGCGCGGCGCGGATAGCCTCGTCGCTCGGGTCGGTGAGCTTCTCGAGACGCTTGATGATGGAGTTGCCGAGGAATTTAGTGATGCCGATCTCGTAGTAGCGGATACCGCTGTGCAGGGCTTTGTTCTTTATCTTCGCTCCGAAGTAGGTGTACTCGTCGGAGAGCTCGCCCGAGCTCTTGAGCAGGCGGCGTAGCACCTTGCGGCCGGTAAACATCTTTTGGATAGTGTAGGGCGACAGCAGGTTGTAGTTGATGAAGTCGAGGCGGCCGTCGGTGGGGCGCTTGTCGCGGCGCGGCCACTTTTGGGCGTCGCGTATGGTGCCCACCGAGCGCAGATTCACGCCCGGCACTATATAGGTGTTGTTGTCGTCCTCAATCAGATAGGAGAAGGGCAGGTGGGTGGTGTCGGGGTGCGACACGTGGCGGCCCATCACGAGCGAGAAAGCACCGATGCGCGCCGGCCACAGCACGTAGCTGTCGCTCGACGTCTTCGAGCCGCGCTCCAGTATGCCCTGGTGGATAGGGCCGAGCTTATACATATGGTTGCTCTGATTAGAGCCTGAGCCGGCATTCATAAAGCTGAACATACCGGCAATGAGCAGCGTCGATTTGTGATGGGTGACGGTAAACGGCCCGGCAAAGATGGCGCACGCCTCGCCGTTCTCGCCCTGGCAGTTGCTGAAGAAGAGGGAGTCGCTGGCTGAGTAGCCGTGGCCCAGGGCGCACGCCTGGCCCACGAAGCACCGCGAGAGCATAGCTCCGCTATCCACCTCTGAGCCGGAGAGGATGATGAAGTCGTCGGCTATCACGTTGTGCCCTATCTTGATGGGGGCCTCGACGGTGCTGGATATAGTGCCGTTCGATAGTCGGCTGGCGCCGCGTATCACGGCTCCGTCGCCTATGCGCACGTTCTCAATGCGCCCTGAGTTGAGTATCGTCACGTTTTTGCCTATGGTGCCTATATTCGAGGCATGCTTGTCGGCATAATATTTCGACAGCTCGGCCAAGCGCTCGGCCAGTTGGGGCCGGTGGCGGTACAGGGCCATAATATAGGCCGTGTGGGCCGACAGCTTGTCGTTGATCATCACCTGCCGACCGCCGGTCTCGTTGAGAACCGACACTTCCACGTCGTTGCCGAAGCGCGACAGCCCGTCGGTGACGATGATGCTCACGTTGCGGATTATCGTGCCGCTGCCTATTTCGTAGTTGGCGATATAATTGTGGACGTTCTCGATCAGGCAGTCGTTGCCTATGGTCACGTTGTGAAGTATCACATTGTAAATCCCGGCCGCGAGCTTCACGCCGCCGGCAAGCGAGAGCGTGGCATTGAAAGAGCCGAGCGCTACGTGCCCACTCATACGCACGCGGCTGAGCCGCTCGGGATTGAAGTCGGTGGCCACTTTCACGCTATCCCAGCTCTCGGCTGTGCAGCCGCGCGAGCTAAGCACCTCTATCTCAGTCGTTGTCAGTTTACGATAATCCATAGTGTAGTCTTATTTTTTGAACGGGGCAAATTTACGGCTTGTCGAGCAAAAATTCAAATTTATTGCAAATTTTTGCGCCATCAGCGCGCCCCGGCAAAGCCTCGGTGGATTGCATGTGGGATTAAAATAGTTTTACTGAAGGGTATAGGCCGGAACTCTTTCCCAGAGGCCATGCGGATGTGGCGCCCTTTTCTGATCCATCGTTGGAACACCCAATGACACGACGTCCCTTCATCCTCGCGCGAAGCGCGTGACCCTCCTTTAACCCCGCCCTATGCGAGCGCAGCGAGTCAGGGCGGGGGTCAGTAGATGTCGGGCATGGCGCCTGGCTCGGAGCATACGGCGGCGGCCACGTGGGCGGCGCGCTGGTGGGCCTCCTCGATGCTGTCGCCTTTCAGTCGCGCGGTCACAAAGGTGGCGGTGAAGGCGTCGCCGGCCCCCACGGAATCGACCACCGCCACCGTGGGCGAGGCCACGTAGCTCTCGCCCTCGTCGCGGTCGATGACGCGGCTGCCGGCGGCGCCGTCGGTGATGATGAGGGTGGTGAGACGATGCGCGCGGGTCGTTAGCGCGTCGAATAGCCGCCGCGGATTGTCCTCGCCAAGGCCGAGCATCGAGGCAAGGTATTTGGCTTCCACCGAGTTGAGCTTCACCACCGTGGCGCGCATCAGCCCGGCCATTATCGCGTCGCGCTCCACATGTGGCGGCCGCAGATTGACGTCGAACACCAGCATCGCGTGGTAGCCGAGGGTGAGGATCTTGCCGAGGGTGTTGATGTTCTCGGGCGTGCGCCCGGCAAGGGTGCCGTAGCACATGGCGTCGTAGCCGTAAAGCTCACTGAACAGATACTCGTTCCACGGTAACCGGTCCCACGCCACGTTGCGACGTATGTCGTATTCGGGCTGGCCGCCGGCGTCGAGCACGACATCGACTTGGCCGGTGGGGAGGTCGGGCACGGTGGCTATGAGGTGGGCATCGACGCCTTTGGCTCGCAGCTGAGCTATGGCGTCGCGCCCGAGCTCGTCGTCGCCCACAGAGCTGACAATGGCGGCGTCGCACCCTTGCCGGGCGCAGTGGTAGGCGAAGTTGGCCGGAGCGCCGCCGAGCTGCCGCCCCGCGGGCAGCATATCCCACAGCAGCTCGCCGATGCCTAACACACGTGGTCGCTTCTCGCTCATAGGCTTTGGAAGAACGCTTCGATAAGCTCGCGATGGTGGCCCGGAATTATCACGTGGTGGTTGCCTATAGGATTGGTGAGGAAATAGCGGGCATCGGCAGCGTTGTCGAGCTGTATTATCTGCTGGGTGCGGCACAGGCCGGGATTGCCCTCGCTGCGCAGGAGCTGCCCTTCGGCCACGAAGTGGCGCCCGGCGTCGCCGCTCACCTTGAGTATGGTCACCGGCCCGTTGGGCATATAGCCGCGGATGCCTACTCCGATGCCGCTCTCAAAGTGGGTGTCGAGCTCGTAGCGCTCCACAAGGTTGAATGGTATCGTGCAGTGGGCGAAGAGTATTCGGCCAAGCTCGGGGTCGATGCGCGACGGATTGGCCTGGAAACCGCTCACTCCCGTCAGCGCCTGGGCGATTACCATAGAGAGCAGCGTGGGCACGTCGCCTTCGCAGCTCGAGGTGATGCCTTCGCTGTTGAGGCGGGCAAGGGCGATGCAGCCGGTGTTGTGTACGCTGGTGAGCAGGTCGAAGCAGCGCAGGGTGAGACCGCTGAGGCCGCGGCGCTCGGCTATGTGCTTGAGAGCGTGGTAGATGGCTACGGCTCCGGGCACGGCGTCGCGTATCGGGCCGGCAGGGGCTTCGCCTTCGAGGGCGGTGCCGGCAGGGGCTTCGCTGTCAGCTATCTCGTCGAGCAGCTCTTGCATATCCACGTCTTCGAGCGTAAGCCCGAGGCGCGCGGCCACGGCGTCGCGGTCGGCATGGCTCGAGATTAGCCAGTCGCTGGGCTGACCTACGATGCCGAGCCGCTTGCCTTGCATCAGTTGCCGTGCCTCGGCCACTTTGGCCAGCTGCTCTATGCGGCCCTTAACGTAGGCCGCGCTGCCGTGGATTATCTCGCCGGCTATGTCGTGCTGCCGCAGGTAGGAGAGTATCTCCATCGAGGCGGCCAGGGAGTTGCTCTTGCCTGAGGTGAGCAGGTAGATGGGGCGCCGGCTCTTGGCGCGAAGCTCGGGAAGCAGCTCGCTGAAGATGCCTTCGGCGCCGCCGGTGCGCACGTAGATAAGGTCGAGCGTGTGGCTGCCGTAGCTGCTGTAGTCGGTGCCGAGCAGGCGGTAGTCGATGTCGAGCGATGCGAGAAATTCTTTCGTAGCCTCATCCACGGCTTTCGGGTCGTGGAGCGGCGAGGTGATGGTGTAAATTGCAGTTGTCATTTTTCTATCAGTATTGTTTTATGGTTAGTGGTCAGATGTGAGGGGGGCGGCGGGCTAATGGATGGTGACCATCGTGGCGCCGAAGCCGTACTTCTGGAAGCTGGCGTCCTGGGCCACGCAGCGGGGGTAGCGCCGCTTGAGCTCTTCGAGCAAAGCCTTGCGGAGCACGCCCTCGCCCTTGCCGTGGATAAACACGATGCGGGCGCCGAGCCGCTTGATGTTCTCGTCCATCACGGCACGGAAGCGGTCGAGCTGCACGTGCAGCTTGTCGGTATTGCTCATTCCGGCCTCGTTGTCGATAAGCTCCACGAGGTGAAGGTCCACCTCGATGGTCTCATTGGGGCGATTGTGCTGGTTGCGCTTCACCGGGCGCTGACGCTCGCGCCGGCCCTTCTCGGTAATCGACGCCTCAAGCTCGCTGATGTCGAAGGTCAGCGGCTTGTAAGGCACATCGTTCTTCACTATCTCGAGCTGCAGCACCGGCGTGTCGAAGTAGTCGGTTGCACTGAAGGAGTGCAATTTGTAGAATTTGGTGGTGTCGAGACGGTAGTTCACGCTGATGACGTTCTTCTGCTTGAACGGCTTGCCCTGCTTGAAGGCGATGAGCTGCACGGCGATGCGCTCCATCTCCGGCAGCAGCGTGCGGTCGAACTCGTCGATGAGTAGCTGCGTGGCCGGCTCCACGATGCCCGAGGAGCGCAGCGTCCACTCGTCGGCCTCGCCGCGGATAGCGTAAGTATAATAAAGGTAATAGTTGCTGTCGTTGACCAGGAATGCCGCGAGGCCGCAGTCGCTGATGTGCTTCAGGTCGTCGGGCTCAAAGGCCAGCACCACGTTGAGGCGCTCGCCCTCGGGCGTCTCCTCGAAGTCGTCGAGCAAGGCCGGAGCCTCGGCTGCCGCCGTGGCCGCCTGTCCGTGCGACCCTCCGGCCGCTGCGCCTTTCGACCCTCCGGCCGCCTGAGGCTCATCGCCCACCGAAGCCAGCGACGCCGTCTGCTTCGCCTCATCGATTACCACACACTCGTGCAGAAGTATCGGCGTCTCAAAGCCGTCGCTATCCTCCACCCAAGCCAGTTTGCCTTCTATCTTCGTAATCGTGCCGCCTCCAGTAGTGTTCAGAAACCGCACCTTATCGCCTATCTTTGCCATATCTATTTTCAGTTACAATCATTCCATTTCAGTCGCGACGCATTCCAAATTACGGTAAGAACAATCAGAAATTACCGTCGCAACCGTTTCACCCCGCTAAGTTACAAATTTTTCCCCGATTTCCCACCCTCCACCACCTCAGCCCAAACAATGGCAATTATTCTCTCTCTATATATACGAGTTAATGCCCAAGTTGGAGCATAGTTTCCAGCTCTTGACGGAACTCATTCTCATCGCCTTTGTTGTAGAACGGCACGCCGGTGATATGATACTTGTCGCTTTCTATATTAAATGTCAGATCGTTAGCTTTAAGGCCTTTGAGGAAATCTTCTTTCCATTGGTCTTTGCCTTTGAGGTGAGCACCCTTTGGCTCGATAAATATAGCTACCCCATACTTAGAGAAATGGATACCATAATTAATTTATTGGTGAACATTCTCGCTGGGTTGTTAGTTTATTACTTAACCAATTGGCAAGGTGATAAAAAATAACCCATTCAGAACTCGCAGTTGATGGTTGGGCGTGAGCTTAGCCAAAGGCGGGGGCGTTGGCGATGTCGGGAATTTTTGCTATATTTGTGGTGGGCTTGGCGTGGCCGGGCCTGAGTGTGATAAGGGCTTGGCGTGGCCGAGCCCGGCTGTGATAACCTTTTAATAATGTATATGCTATGATTAATGATTTTGTTTACGACATTCCGGTGCGTGTGTATTTCGGGCGCGACCAGCTTCATCATCTGGGCGCTGAGCTAAGCCGCTACGGCAAGCGAGTGCTGATGACTTATGGCGGCGGCTCTATCAAGCGCATCGGGCTTTACGACCGAGTGGTGAAGGAGATACGCGATGCGGGCCTTGAGCTGTATGAGCTGCCGGGCATCGAGCCTAACCCGCGCATCGACTCGGTGCGCCGCGGCGCTCAGATGTGTAAAGAGCACAATATCGACGTGCTGCTGGCCGTGGGCGGCGGCTCCACGATCGATGCCACCAAGTTTATCGCCGCGGGCGCGTGTGTGGATTTCGACCCGTGGGATTTTCTCGACCTCTCGAAGCGTGCGCCGGTGGAGCGCGCTCTGCCCATCGTGGATATCCTCACTCTCTCGGCCACCGGCTCGGAGATGGACTCGGGTGGCGTGATCTCCAACCCTTCCACCAACGACAAGATAGGGCGCCTCGACCCGAAGCTGCTGCCCAAGGTGTCGTTTCTCGACCCGACCAACACGTTCACCGTCAGCCCGTATCAGACGGCCTGCGGCGCCGCCGATATGATGTCGCACATCATCGAGGTCTATTTCAATATGGAGCCCGACTTCTTTATGCTCGACTGCTTTATGGAGGGGATGATGAAGACGATACTGCGCTATGCGCCGGTGGCTATGCGCGAGCCGGAGAATTATGAGGCGCGCGCCAATCTGATGTGGACTTCGTCGTGGGCCATCAACGGCTTCGTCAACGCCGGCAAGCGGCTGGCGTGGAGCTGCCACCCGATGGAGCACGAGCTCTCGGCCTACTACGACATCACCCACGGCCTGGGCCTGGCCATCCTCACTCCGCGCTGGCTGGAGTACTGCCTCGACGAGAGCACCGTGAGCCGCTACGCGCAGTGGGGCGTCAACGTGTTCGGCATCAGCGCCTCGCTGCCGCCTATGGAGATTGCTCGCAAGGCTATCGCTGAGCTGAGCCACTTCCTCTTCGGCGTGCTGCAGCTCAAGCGCACCCTCACCGAGGTGGGCATCGACGCGACGCACTTCGCCACTATGGCACACAAAGCCGCCGGCGGCGACGTGCTGCCCGGCTTCAAGCCGCTACGCCCGGCCGACGTCGAAGCCATCTACCGTATGTGCCTATAATCGCCTCGGCCTGCCGTTGCTCGTGATTTGAGCTATACCGACTTTGAGGACTAAGGGGCCGCCGGCGGCGTAGCTGTGGCGGCCCTTTTATTGCCTTGTGCTCGGAAGGTACGAAAAAACATACTTTCGGGGGTGTAAACCAAAAATTCTTACTTTCTTTCCGCTGAAAGTATGGTAAATCATACCGCGATGGCTATTGGAACAGTCATAAAGCAACGACGCTCATTGCTCGGGATATCGCAGCAAGGCCTTGCCGATTACTCGGGTGTGGGCATCTCTACGGTGAAGGATTTGGAGCGAGGCGTGGGCAACCCCTCGATTAAGACCTTGCGGAAGATTCTCGGTGCGGTAGGGCTGGAGATGTCGCTGCAAGTGAAAACGACGATTAAATGACTTGAGCGATGAGAACAGTAGATGTATATTACGGCGATGTCTTCGCCGGCCGGCTTGCGGAGCTTGCTTTTTCCGAGTATTCCATCATCAACTCGTCGGCCAGATACTCGTCACTGCGGCAATGCAGGTCGGCCACGCCCTCACTGATGAGCATATAAGTGTCGGAGTCATAGAAGAACGATAAGGCGTCCTCGAGCGACAATCCCGATACTTTGGCAAAGATAGCTACTATCCTTGCGTATTTCATTTGCAGTATTGTTTTGTTCGCCTCCATTACTCACACTTTTTCTGCTCGAATGAAATGAAGATGGCGATCAAGCATCTGTCCGTTCAGGATACACAGCTGATGATTCGGTTTCTCATATTTCAGCCGGCCTAATGCCTCATCTTTAGTGATAACACCGGCAAAATAAAGGTCAATCGTGTTGAAGACCTTGTCGTTGGCCACACCGCCGGCCACCGCATCGTAAATGGGTTGTGGCATTTCGCCCTTTCTACAAGCGGCTACGTAGTCAAGCCATTCCTCATCGTAGAATGGGAAGGACTTAATGACGAAGCCTGGAGTGACCTCGTCCAGCTCATATTCATTGATAAAAGCCTCCATTCCCCGCCGGGTGAAGCGCTCGGCATAGCCTACTGCCTGCAGGCGAATGGCTGTAAGGTAGAACCCTTTTCCAAAGTCAAGCTTATCACGTGAATGAAACACGTCGGGCTTCACGATGCGCGATGTCGATGCGTGGTATAGTATCATAATAATGCGCCTCTTTCCTTTAGGACTTGCGTCAGTTCCGCCACAAGATACTCCTTGCCGAACGTGTGCAACACATCATAGCATGGCACAATGTAGTCGTTGAGCACCCCCGATGATCTCAAGGCCCTATACACCTGCGACGCACTCTTTCCGAGCGCATCGGCCAGACTGCCCACGCAGAAGGTGATGAAATCCAAATGCTCCTGTCTCATACGTTAATCGCTTACGGCTGTAAATTTACAAAACTTTTATTGAATAGCATTCTTTTAGTATGAATTTCTGCAGGGCGCAGGGGTTTGCCGGCGATTGGGCGTGGGCATTGGCGTATCTCTAATGGTCTTGAATGGGTGCTCGGCTTGGAGTCGAAGCCATGCGGGAGGCGCATTGTGACTTTTTTTGCTCATAATGAGCGAGTTTCGAAAAATATTGTATATCTTTGCCGATGCGGTGGGCTTGCTCATCGCACCGACATATAGACCAATAAATATCAACTAAATCAACCGATTGCAAAAACATTCCGATTATGAAGAAATTCGCAGTAGTTATGGTGGCACTGTTCGCCCTCGGCGTGGCCACTTCCGAAGCCGACCTTAAGGGGTTTCTCCGCAACAAGGGCCAGAGCGTGAAGAACAATATCGAGAACAAAATCGACCGCAAGATCAACAGTACTGTCGATGATGCTGTCGATTCTGTGCTCGACGGGAAAAAGAAAAGCGACGATGAATCAACAACCGACGACCGCCGCGATGACACTAAGAGCGACGACAACAGCACCACTGCCAATCCTACCCCCACAGCGAAGGGTGAAACCGTGAAAAGCGACTTCGTGCCCGGTACTGTTGTGATTTTTGAGGATGATTTCGAAAACGAGCAGTTGGGCGAGTTCCCGTCAAAATGGGACTTGCTTGAGAACAACGCCGAAGTCGCCAAAATGAACGGCAAAAAGGCTATCCGCTTTGAGCATGGTAGCGACACATATATTACACCCTTGCTCATCGACGGCAACCGCAAGTATCTTCCCGAAGTATATACCCTCGAATTTGATTTTTTCAGCACCGGAGAGGAAGGTCATAGCTCAGAATATCGACTTAACCTTAACGCTACCGACGACTCCAAAAGCTCTGAGATGCATTTCGGCAATGGCGATAATGGCGATGGAGTCATCTATTGGGCTGTGGCGAAGCCAAACACTGGCGATGTGGTGAATGGAAATACTTCTTTGAAAGGATTGCTCAAGCTCAACAGCTGGAACCACTTCGCGTTGTCGTTCAACAAACGTGCACTGAAGGTTTACATCAACGACAAGCGAGTAATCAATATCCCCAATGCCGCCGCTGCCGATTGGTTCACCATCAACACCGCATTTTGGGAGGACCATATCGACTATATCACCAATGTGCGCCTTGCCAAGGGCGGCGTGGAGCTTTACGACCGCAATGCCCAGTCGATGACCGCAGTGGAGAAATCGATAGCCGCGACGGGCAAGTTTGTCACCCACAATATCCTCTTCGCCACCGGCAAGGCCGAGCTCCTTCCGGAGTCGATGGAGGAGATTCAGAAGGTGGCCGAGTATATGAAGAAGAATCCGAGCGTGCGCTTCGAGGTGCAGGGCCATACCGACAATCAAGGCTCCGACAAGGTCAACGACCCGCTGTCGCAGCAGCGCGCCGAGGCCGTAGTGAAGGCGCTTGCCGAGCTTGGCGTTGACGACTTCAACCTCAAAGCCGTGGGCAAAGGCTCCCACGAGCCTATCGCCGACAACGGTACCGCCGATGGCCGCGCGCAGAATCGCCGCGTGGAGTTCATCAAGCGATAGCCCGCGAGCTATATAATATCAAGGGAGCAGCTTCTCATCGGAGCTGCTCCCTTGATATTACTTAGATATTCTAGAGCTTCTAGATAATCTAGGGATTAAGGGTCGGGGCAGGGGTGGCTTTGCGGCGGGCGCGGTAGGTGCGGAAGAGGAGCAGCAGGAGCATCGCG
>CAMHGU010000003.1 GCA_946184715.1 uncultured bacterium
CCTCCAAACTTTTTTACAACTTTTTTTGAAATATTTTTCATGGGCTGCACCAAGCTGCTGATGATGAGGGCGATAAGGGCAATAAGGGTGATAGGGATGATAGGGATGATGGGAACTATGGGAAGGATGGGAGCTATGGGCGACGGCCGAAGGAGCACGGCGGCATGCCGCCTGAGGAGCACGCTCGCCTTACGGCTCGCTGAGGAGCACGCCGCTCACGCGGCTGAGGAGGCAGCGGCCGGCGCCGCTGACGGGGACAGGCGGGCGCGCCGCTCCGCGGCTGAGGAGGCAGCGGCCGGCGAAAGCGAGAGCGGGTGTTGAATTATTGGGCATAAATGGCTATCTTTGCGGTAATGGAAAGAGAAGAATTTGACATACGCGATGTGCGTCTCGACCGCGACAGCGACTTTGAGAAGGCGCTGCGCCCGGTGCGCTTCGACGACTTCGCCGGACAGGATAAGATAATAGAGAACTTGCGCGTGTTTACGGCCGCGGCGCGCATGCGCGGTGAGGCTCTCGACCATCTGCTGCTCCACGGGCCTCCGGGCTTGGGCAAGACCACGCTCGCCAACATCATCGCCAATGAGCTCGGAGTGGGCTTCAAGATGACGTCGGGGCCGGTGCTCGACAAGCCCGGCGACTTGGCCGGCCTGCTGACGTCGCTCGAGGAGAACGATGTGCTTTTCATCGACGAGATACACCGTCTCAGCCCGGTGGTGGAGGAGTATCTGTACTCGGCGATGGAGGATTACCGTATAGATATAATGATTGACAAAGGCCCCGGGGCGCGGTCGGTGCAGCTGACGCTGTCGCCGTTCACGCTTGTAGGCGCGACAACCCGTAGCGGGCTGCTGACGTCGCCGCTCCGCGCGCGTTTCGGCATCAACTGCCACTTGGAATATTACGACCACACGGTGCTTAAAGGCATCGTGGCTCGCTCGGCGCGGTTGCTGAATATACGGTGCAGCGAAGAGGCGGCCACGGAGATAGCCCTGCGCAGCCGCGGCACACCGCGTATAGCCAACGCGCTGCTGCGCCGCGTGCGCGACTTCGCCCAGGTGAAGGGCACAGGGAGCATCGACACCGAGATAGCACGCTACTCGCTCGAGGCGCTGAATATTGACAAATACGGCCTCGATGAGATTGATAATAAGATACTTACGACGATAATCGACAAGTTTAAGGGCGGGCCTGTGGGCTTAGGAACGATAGCCACAGCGCTCAGCGAAGACCCCGGCACGATAGAGGAGGTGTACGAGCCTTACCTTATTAAAGAGGGGTTTGTAAAGCGTACGCCCCGCGGCCGCGAGGTTACCGATAAAGCTTATGAGCATCTGGGCCGCCGACGCTTCGACGGCGAGAGCTACACATTATTTTAATAGTAATGGCAGGAATCAAAAGTCTGGCAAAGGACACGGCTATCTATGGAATGAGCAGCATAGTGGGCCGGTTTCTCAACTATCTGCTCGTGCCGCTCTACACGGCCAAACTCGCTGCGGCCGAAGGGGGCTACGGCGTCATCACTAATGTGTACGCCTACGTGGCACTGCTGCTGGTGCTGCTCACCTACGGAATGGAGACCACGTTTTTCCGCTTCAGCAACAAGGATGGCGAAGATGCCGACACCGTATATTCCACTACCTTAACGGCCGTAGGGACCACGTCGCTGCTCTTCGTGGCGATAGTGCTGGCCTTTCTGCCGGCGATTTCGGGGTGGATGGGCTACGCCGACCACCCGGAGTATGTATGGATAATGGCGCTGGTGGTGGCGATGGACGCGTTTCAAGCTATCCCGTTCGCATATCTGCGCCATCGGCACAAGCCGCTGAAATTCGCGGCCTTGAAGCTACTCTTTGTGGTGCTCAACATCGTACTCAACCTTCTCTACTTCGTGGCACTGCCGGCGTGGTATGCCAATGACCCCTCCGGAATCGCAAGCCATATCTACGACCCGAGCGTGGGCGTGGGCTACGCCTTCGCGCTCAATCTGGTGTGCACGAGCGTGGTGATGGTATTTCTCCTGCCGGAGCTGAGGGTGAAGTGGCGATTCGACCGCGCGCTGCTGCGGCGGATGCTCAGCTACAGCTGGCCTATCCTCATCCTCGGAATCGCGGGCATTCTGAATCAGACTGCCGATAAGATACTGTTCCCGTTTATATACGACGGCGCCGACGCTAAGGCGCAGCTGGGCATCTACGGGGCGGCGAGCAAGATAGCGATGATAATGGCGCTGATAACGCAGGCGTTTCGCTACGCCTACGAGCCGTTTGTGTTCGGCAAGAGCCGCGACAAGGACAATAAGGAGACCTACGCCACGGCGATGAACTACTTCTTGGCCTTCACGCTATTGGCCTTCCTGGCCGTAATGGCCGGTATCGACCTGCTGCGCTATATCATAGGGCGCGACTACTGGGAAGGGCTGAAAGTGGTGCCGATAGTGATGGCGGCCGAGATAATGATGGGCGTATATTTCAACCTATCGTTCTGGTACAAGCTCACCGACCGCACTATATGGGGCGCTATCTTCTCGGGGATAGGCTGCTTGGCACTGCTGGCGGTCAACGTCCTCTTCGTGCCGCGCTACGGCTATATGGCGTGCGCGTGGGGCGGCTTCGCGGGCTACGGCGTGGCGATGTTGCTGAGTTACTTCGTGGGACAGAAGTTCTACCCCATCCGGTATCCGCTCGGCAAGATGGCGCTCTACACGGCCACAGCCGCGGCCACCTTCGGGCTATATTGCATCATCAGCATTGAGAATCAGTGGCTGAGCACCTTGGTGCGCGTAGCGCTGATGCTGCCCTTCTGCGCCCTACTCTATCGCCTCGACATCGCGCCCACGCTGCGTAAGCGCCGCGCTGCATAACGCATATTCAGCCCCAACTTACGTAACACGCTTTTTTTTAGCATATTAGCTTGCTAAAACCATTTTTTTCATTACCTTTGTCACGATGCTTTATCAAGGCATCGAGTACAAACTCATATTGCAATTCAACAAACCATTATTCTAAATTCCAATCGTTTATGAAACCACAATTATCGTATCATTTACTTCTGATAACGGTCGCAATGCTTTTCAGCGCTTGCAGCAAAGACGTCGACCCCGGCACAAAGCCCGTCACGCCGACGCCACCGGTCGAAAAGTCGAATATAGCAATGAAAATCTACACGGTGCTTGATGCCGACAACATCGACCACCCCACCCCGCGCATCGTCGCCGAATGGGGTGAGCATATGGTAGCACAGGTCAATAATCCGCTCGACAGCCGCATTATGATGTTTCAGTACGTCAACAGCTATGCCTCCTGCGATGGCGCCGTGCTGATTTCTGACCACAACGTGATATTCATCCACTACAACCCCCTGACCGACGAGCATTTCCCCTCCGAAGCGCTTATCGCGGGCGACTACGACAACTTCTCCACCATCTCCCTCTGCAATATCGACTGGGAAACCGACAAAATCGACCTATGGGAATCGGCTCCCCTCCCCAACAAAAAAGCGAGCCGGCTCCGCTCTATGACTTTGCACGGTGAAAACGACAACCTGAAACAGCCTTTCTTCGATATGCTCGATGAAATAAGCTCGGGCATCGCTGAGATTCAAGGCACCGTAGAGAAATTCGGCCCCGCCGGCAATGCCGCGGTAGCCCTTTGCCAGGCGTGGACTACGGTATTAATCCCCATAATGCAGTATCAACTCTATGCCGATGACGCTATAGGACAGCAGGAATATATCGAAGACCTGTTCTATTCGCAAGTGATGAACGTAGTAGAAACCGCCACCGGCGCCCACGTGGAGAAACTCAAAGACACCTCAATCGGCTATCTTTGCGACATAACGGGCGTGAAGCAAGATGATGCCAATATGGCACTATGGGCCTACGACCAGCTTCAACGAGTAAAGGACAAAACTAATCCCTCACGCGTCATCGACCGCGCGCAGTACAATGAGAAGGGGCTGCAAGCCGCAATGCGCTACGCCGACAACGCCGGCAAAGCCGATGCCGTAATCAACAAGCCCCAGCAGCCGCAGGCCGCTTCGCCGGTAAATGTCGCGGTGACAGTGGGTGAGGTCACCTCCACAAGCATCAGCCTATCGGGTAGAGTGGGTCTCGAGTCGAGTATGTACGCAAGCGCTGTCGCGGCCGGATATATATATTACGAAGGCTCAGTAGAGCACCGTGTGCCTACAGGCGTCGACGAAGCGTTCAACATCAAGCCCGCCACCATCAAAGACCTGAAGCCCAACACCACCTATATGGTTGCCGCCTACTACGAAAGCCTGGCCTCAAGCCGCACATTTATAAGTCCGGCAGTGACAGTGAAAACGCGAGCCGGAGAAACCTCCAACCAATGGGAGGGCACAAAGTGGCTTTTCAGCGGTAATCTGACAACTATCGACTCTGACGAAGGCACCACAAGCGGATCGATAACGTTCGGGCTTGACTTGACCGACCTATCGAATTGGGCATTGGCGGGCTTCGAAGATCCGCATATCGCGCCCGGCGCCATTATAGGCTACGAGATAATGTCCAACGGCGACTTGGTTCTCACCGCGAGCGGAACAATGCGCACCACCGAAGAAAGCTATTGGGACACAAGCACTTATAAACATACGATGATCCTCAGCCGCGTCTCTTCGACGAAAGCCACGCTGAAATGGGACGGCACCCACAGCGGCCAATGGTACGACAATATTCTGCAATCAGGGGCAAGCTACTCCACTACTTTTATCGGCACCTTCGACGGTACACTTACAGAGTGACTGCTCCGAAGATATAATCAGCGCCCGCGGCAATGAGCTGCGGGCGCTTGGTATAGAAATGTGATTATCAGAGCGATAACTGATTTCCTGAAGTGAAATGACCTGAAAGGCTGCACCCGGCGCCTACGCGGCGACGGAGCCGAGGAAGAGCGAATTACTCTTCAGCCTTAGGTTGCTCGGCTGGAGCTTCGGCTGCAGGAGCTTCAGCGGCGGGAGCTTCGGCCTTGGGAGCCTCAGCCTTGGGAGCCTCAGCAGCGGTAGCCTCGGCCTTGGGAGCCGACTTGCGAGAGCGACGCGTACGGGTCTTCTTGGCGGGAGCGGCCTCCTTGAGCATATTCTCGTTGTAGTCAACGAGCTCGATGAAGCACATAGTGGCATTGTCGCCAAGGCGATGACCGGTCTTGAGGATACGGGTGTAGCCACCGGGGCGGTCGGCAATCTTCTGAGCGATCTCGGTGAAGAGCTCAGTGACGGCGTTCTTGTTCTTCAGATAGCCGAAGACGATACGACGATTGGCCGTGGTGTCCTCTTTAGCGCGGTTGATGATGGGTTCGGCATAGATACGGAGCGCTTTAGCCTTAGGTAAGGTGGTAAAGATGCGCTTGTGCTCGATGAGCGATGCCGTCATGTTGGCAAGCATAGCCTCACGATGAGAGTGAGTGCGGCCAAGGTGGCGGAATTTTTTGTTATGTCTCATTGGTAATTACTCTTTATCAAGTTTGTACTTCGAAATGTCCATTCCGAACTCGAGCTTGAGGCTTGCGAGGAGCTCTTCGAGCTCGAGGAGCGACTTGCGCCCGAAATTACGGAATTTGAGCAGGTCGTTACGGTTGAAAACGACGAGTTCGCCTAAAGTTTCTACTTCAGCCGATTTGAGGCAGTTGAGGGCTCTCACTGAGAGGTCCATATCGACGAGCTTGGTCTTAAGGAGCTGACGCATATGGAGCACTTCTTCATCGAATACCTCCTCTTCGTGGCTCTCGCCTTGCTCTTGAGCGATTTTCTCATCGGAGAAGAGCTGGAAGTGATAGATAAGAATCTTGGCGGCTTCTTTGAGAGCATCCTTGGGATGGATAGAGCCGTCGGTAGTGACTTCGATGACGAGCTTTTCGTAGTCGGTCTTCTGCTCAACGCGGAAAGGCTCAACGGCGTATTTTACATTGACAATAGGGGTGTAGATAGAGTCGATAGCGATGACGTCGATGGGAGCGTTCTCGTCGCGATTCTCGTCGGCTACGACATATCCTCTACCCTTATTAATAGTAAACTCAATGGTGAAGTTGGCGACGGGATCCAGGTGACATATTTCAAGATCGGGATTGAGCACTTCGAATGCGGTAAGCGCCTTAGAGAGGTCGCCAGCGCGAAGCACTTCCACGCCCGATACTTTGACAGAGGCCTTTTCGGAGTCGGTGTCGTCGACTATGCGGCGGAGACGGATGCGCTTGAGGTTGAGGATGATGTTGGTGACATCTTCCTTTACGCCGTGAATGGTGTCGAACTCGTGGGGGACGCCATCGATGCGAATCGACGAGATGGCATATCCTTCGAGCGACGACAGGAGGATTCTACGCAGCGCATTTCCGACAGTGACGCCATAGCCGGGTTCGAGGGGTCGGAATTCGAATTTGCCGAAACGATTGTCGGCTTCCAACATAAGGACTTTGTCGGGTTTTTGAAATGCTAATATAGCCATGGATCAGATGTGGTTTATTATTTAGAATAAAGCTCGACGATAAGCTGCTCTTTGATGTTCTCGGGAATCTCTTCGCGTGCGGGCACGGCGATGTACTTGCCCGACTTGGATGATTCGTCCCATTCGAGCCAGGGGTACTTGCTGTGGTTGAAGCCTGCGAGGTTGTCGGAGATAACTTCGAGCGACTTAGAGCGTTCGCGCACGCCCACTACCTGGCCTTTCTTCACGGAGAAGGAAGGGATGTTGACCACGTCGCCATCGACGGTGATGTGGCGGTGAAGCACGAGCTGACGGGCAGCGGCGCGAGTGGGGGCGATACCGAGGCGGAACACGACGTTGTCGAGGCGCGATTCGAGTAATTGGAGAAGAATCTCACCGGTGATACCCTTCATACGCGCAGCCTTGTCGAAGAGGTTGCGGAACTGACGCTCGAGCACACCGTAGGTGTATTTAGCTTTTTGCTTCTCGCGCAGCTGGGTGCCGTACTCGGAGGTTTTGCGACGGCGGTTGCTGCCGTGCTGACCCGGGGGGAAGTTTCTCTTGGCGAAAACTTTATCTTCGCCGAAAATGGGCTCGCCAAATTTGCGGGCGATTTTAGTTTTAGGACCAGTGTATCTAGCCATTTTGGTAATTCGTTTTAAAGATTGAATTAGAATTCGATCTTAGCTTAGTGCAGCCGCGATTGCAGAGAGGTGGTAGAAATGCAATCTATTCACAACAGGAAAGATCAGAAGTAATAAAATGATAAAAGCCAGAGGCGTCGTTAAGGTAGGGCTTGAGAGCATCGGCTCTCCGTGCCTGGATTAAACGCGACGACGCTTCGGGGGGCGACAGCCGTTGTGGGGCAGCGGAGTCACGTCGATGATTTCGGTGACTTCGATACCGGCGCCGTGGATGGTGCGAATAGCCGATTCGCGGCCATTACCCGGGCCTTTCACATAGGCTTTGACTTTACGGAGACCGAGGTCGTAGGCTACCTTAGCGCAATCCTGAGCTGCCATCTGGGCGGCATAGGGAGTGTTTTTCTTCGATCCACGGAATCCCATCTTGCCAGCGCTCGACCAGGAGATAACTTGACCCTCGGAGTTGGCAAGGCACACGATAATGTTGTTGAAAGAAGAGTGAACGTGGAGCTGTCCGGCAGCATCAACTTTGACGTTTCTCTTTTTAGCTGCAACTGTCTTTTTTGCCATAATGATAGGAATGTATTATTTAGTAGCTTTCTTTTTGTTGGCGACTGTTTTCTTGCGACCTTTGCGGGTGCGGGCGTTGTTCTTGGTGCTCTGGCCGCGCACGGGGAGGCCGAGGCGGTGACGGATGCCGCGATAGCAACCGATGTCCATAAGACGCTTGATGTTCAACTGCACTTCGCTGCGGAGGTCACCCTCGACTTTGTACTCTTCGCTGATGATCTCACGGATCTTGGCGGCCTGCTGGTCCGACCAATCTTGCACCTTGATACCGCGATCCACTCCGGCCTTGTCGAGAATAGCTGCAGCGGAGCTGCGGCCGATGCCGAAGATATAGGTCAAGGCGATGTCACCTCTTTTGTTTTGGGGCAGGTCAACCCCGACAATTCTTACTGCCATATAAAATTGGTTTCTAAAAATTCATGCAAAGATAATAAAATTATCCCTGACGTTGTTTAAACTTGGGGTTTTTCTTGTTGATGACGTAGAGACGTCCTTTGCGGCGCACGATTTTGCAATCGGGCGTGCGTTTCTTGATAGAAGCTCTGACTTTCATTTTATCGCTGTGTTTTGATGATTATTTGTAACGGAATGAGATACGCCCGCGGGAGAGGTCGTAAGGCGACATTTCCACCTTTACTTTATCGCCGGGGAGTATCTTAATATAATGGAGGCGCATCTTGCCTGAGATGTGGGCCGTAATCTGGTGGCCGTTCTCAAGCTCTACGCGAAACATAGCGTTCGACAATGCTTCGACGATGACTCCATCTTGCTCTATTGCTGCTTGCTTTGCCATATAGAAGGATTAATTTGATTTACTGTTCAGACTTTGGTTGATGTAATCGAAAGTGGTAAGAACTAAGGGGTTGTCGCCATTGATGGCGATAGTGTGCTCGAAGTGGGCTGAGGGCTTGCGGTCGCGGGTGCGGCATTGCCAGCCGTCTTTTTCGATGACGATGTGGCGCTTGCCGAGTGTAATCATCGGCTCGATAGCGATGCACATGCCGTTGCGGAGCAGCGGGCCGGTGGAGCGACGCCCGTAGTTGGGCACCTCCGGGTCTTCGTGCATGGAGCGGCCTATGCCGTGTCCGCACATTTCGCGCACCACGGAGTAGCCACGCGCTTCGCAATAGGACTGCACGGCGTAGGAGATGTCGCCTATGCGGTTGCCTTGGCGCGCTTTCTCGATGCCTTTGAGCAGCGACTGACGGGTGGCGGCGAGAAGCTCGCGGGTGGCGGCTTCGACTTCGCCCACCTCGAAGGTGTAGCAGGAGTCGCCGTTGTAGCCATCGAGCTCCACTACGGTGTCGATGCCCACGATGTCGCCATCGCGAAGCTCATAGCCGGAGGGGAAGCCGTGTACCACAGTCTCATTGACTTCAATGCAGAGGGTGGCGGGGAAACCGCCGTATCCGAGGCAAGCGGGGCGGCCGCCGTTGTCGAGCATATACTCGCGGGCGATGTCGTCGAGCTTGCGGGTAGTGACACCGGGAGCAACCCACTTGGCGACCTCGCCGAGTGTACGGCTGACGAGGTCGCAAGCGGCTTGCATCTTTACGATTTCTTCCTGTGTCTTAAGGTAAATCATAATTTAGTCATCAGTAGGCAGAGCCTGTGGTGCGCCCTTTGATTTTGCCTGATTTCATAAGGCCATCGTAGTGGTGCATCATAAGGTGGCCCTCAATCTGCTGGAGAGTGTCGAGCACTACGCCCACGGTGATGATGAGGGAAGTGCCACCGAAGAACTGAGCAAAAGAGTTGTTCACACCGAGGAGCTTGGCAAAGGCGGGCATAATAGCCACAATGCCGAGGAAGATCGAGCCCGGAAGGGTGATGCGGTCCATAATGGCATCGAGGTATTCGGCAGTCTTCTTGCCGGGCTTAACGCCGGGGATATAACCGTTGTTGCGCTTCATATCGTCGGCCATCTGAGTGGGACGCACGGTAATCGCCGTATAGAAATAGGTGAAGGCGATAATCATGATGAAGTACACGAGGTTGTACCAGAAGCCGGTGTTGTCGGAGAATGCGCGCACGAAGGCTCCGGAGCCGTCGGAGTTGAATCCGGCGAACGTGATGGGAATGAACATAATAGCCTGAGCGAAGATGATAGGCATTACGTTGGCAGCATTGACCTTCAGAGGTATATACTGGCGAGCGCCGCCGTATTGGCGATTGCCTATGATACGCTTAGCGTACTGCACGGGCACTTTGCGAGTACCTTGCACGAGAAGCACAGCTCCTGCCGTAACGGCGAAGAGGAGGATAATCTCAACGAGGAACATCACGAGACCGCCCTGCGAAGCAGTGAGGCGCGAGGTGAATTCCTGCACGAAGGCTCCCGGGAGGCGGGCGATGATACCCACCAAGATGATGAACGAGATACCGTTGCCCACACCCTTATCGGTGATCTTCTCACCGAGCCACATGATGAACATACTGCCTGCTGCGAGGATTACGGTAAGGTAAGCGTAGTCCCAGAATGAGAAGGCAATAGCACCGGCGGCCTGATAGCGGAGGTTGGCCAGGTAGGCCGGGCCCTGCACGAGCAGAATCAGGACAGTGAGGTAGCGGGTGATCTGGTTCATCTTGGTGCGGCCGCTCTCGCCTTCGCGCTGCATCTTCTGGAACGAGGGAACCACGATGCCGAGGAGCTGCACGATAATCGATGCCGTGATGTAAGGCATGATACCGAGCGCGAATACGGAGGCTTGTGAGAAGGCGCCACCGGAGAACATATCGAGGAGCTGCATGAGGCCGGCCTTATTGGTAAAAGCCTGCATAGCTTCGAGAGCCGCGGGGCTGATACCCGGAAGGACCACATAGCACCCGAAGCGATACACAACGATCAGCAAGAATGTGATCGTCAGACGCTTGCGGAGGTCTTCGATTTTCCAGATATTCTTAATAGTTTCGATTAATCGCATTGTGATAATCAGATTTTGTTGGCAGTGCCGCCGGCAGCAACGATAGCCTCAGCAGCTTTCTTGGAGAAAGCGTGGGCAGTGACATCGAGCTTAGCGGTAACGGTGCCGTTGGCGAGAATTTTGACTAAGTTTTTCTTGTTGACAATACCGGCCTGACGAAGCTCGTCAATGCCGATAGCGGTGAGGTTCTTAGCTTCGGCGAGTTGCTGAAGGGTGTCGAGGTTGACAGCCTTATACTCCACGCGGTTGATATTCTTGAAGCCATATTTAGGCACACGGCGCTGGAGGGGCATCTGGCCACCTTCGAAGCCTACCTTGTTCTTGTAGCCTGAGCGCTGCTTAGCGCCCTTGTGACCGCGTGTGGATGTACCGCCACGACCGGAGCCTTGACCACGACCTACGCGCTTCTTATCTTTGTTGGACCCTACTGCGGGACGTATGTTACTTAAATCCATAGTGCTTTAGTTACGATTAAGCGTTGGTGACCTCAACGAGGTGACGAACGCGGTTGACCATACCGAGAATATTAGGGGTGTCTTCTTTCACCACCGTGTGATTCATTTTGCGAATCCCTAACGCTACGAGAGTGCGTTTCTGAACTGCGGGGCAGTTGATTGCGCTCTTAACTTGCTTGATTTGAATCTTTGCCATAATAACGTGATGAAGATTAGCCGTTGAAAACTTTGTCGAGAGTGATACCGCGGTGCTTGGCGATGGTGAGGGGGTCACGCATTTCGCAGAGGGCGCCGATGGTAGCCTTCACGAGGTTGTGAGGATTGGACGAGCCTTTCGACTTAGCGAGGACGTCGGTGATACCTACCGATTCGAGGACGGCACGCATAGCGCCACCGGCCTTGACACCGGTACCGTGGGAGGCGGGACGGAGAAGGATGCGCGAGCCACCGAATTTGAACTCTTGCTCGTGAGGAATGGTGCCTTTGTACACGGGCACCTTCACGAGGTTCTTCTTGGCGGCTTCTACGCCCTTGGAGATAGCGGTAGTGACTTCGTTGGCCTTACCGAGACCCCAACCGATGATACCGTTTTCGTTACCTACCACGACGATGGCTGCAAACGTGAAAGTGCGACCACCTTTTGTAACCTTTGTGGTACGATTGATAGCTACAAGGCGATCCTTGAGCTCAATGTCGTTGGTTGATTTTACTCTATTGTTTACTCTTGCCATAGTCGTTAGAATTTAAGGCCACCTTTGCGGGCGCCGTCGGCCAGTGATTTAACTCTGCCGTGGAACAGATAACCGCCACGGTCGAAGACAACACACTCGATGCCGGCAGCCTTGGCCGACGCAGCGATCTTCTCGCCCACTTTCTCGGCGATCTCGCACTTGGTGCCTTCAGTAATACCTTTAGAAGAAGCGGCAGCGAGGGTGCGACCTGCGAGGTCGTCGATAAGCTGCACATATATCTGCTTGTTGCTGCGGAACACCGACATGCGGGGACGCTGGGCTGTTCCGGAGATGCGACCGCGGATGCGAGCGCGAATCTTAAGTCGTCGTGATATCTTATCTTTCATGATAGTGTCAGTTTAAAAAATTACTTGGCAGCAGCCGACTTACCCGACTTGCGGCGGATAACTTCGCCGACAAACTTGATACCTTTACCCTTGTAAGGCTCGGGCTTGCGGAAAGAACGAATCTTGGCGCACACCTGGCCGAGGAGCTGCTTGTCGGCCGATTCAAGGATGATGAGCGGGTTCTTGTTGCGCTCTGACTTGGCCTCAACCTTGATTTCGGGAGCGAGCTTGAGATAGATGGCGTGGGAATAGCCGAGCGAAAGCTCGAGCACTTGACCGGTAGCTGTGGCGCGATAACCTACACCTACGAGTTCAAGCTCCTTGCGGTAGCCTTCCGAGACGCCTACCACCATGTTGTTGATAAGAGCGCGGACGAGGCCGTGGTGAGCGCGGTGCTCACGGTCGTCGCTGGGACGCGACACCTTTACCTGTCCGTCTTCGATTTCCACCTTAATGTCGTCGTGGAATTCTTGAGTCAATTCGCCCTTGGGGCCTTTTACAGTGACCTTGCCGTCCTTAACCGTAACGGTCACACCAGCAGGAATAACAATCGGTAATTTACCTATTCTTGACATAATGCACGCGAATTAAAGGTTAGTAAACATAGCAAAGCACTTCGCCACCCACCTTCTGCACGCGAGCTTCCTTATCAGTCATCACGCCGCGCGAAGTGGAGAGGATAGCAATACCTAAACCGTTGAGCACACGGGGCATATCTTTGTAGCCCACGTAGTGACGAAGACCCGGACGCGACACGCGCTTCAGCGCCTTGATGGCGTTAACCTTGTCGACGGGGTCGTACTTGAGGGCTATCTTGATAGCACCCGAGGGGGTGTCGTTCTCAACGAATTTGTAGTTGAGGATGTAGCCCTTTTCGAATAAGATCTTGGTGATCTCCTTCTTCAAGTTTGAGGCGGGAACTTCGACAACGCGATGGTTGGCGAGGATAGCGTTCCTCAATCTTGTCAAATAATCTGCAATAGGATCAGTCATTTTGTTGTTTTTGAAAAAATGGTTTTAAATTGATTCGACCTTTGGTGGCGGCCATCAGTGCAGGCCAGTCGAACAATATTTAATACACACTGTATCGAAGTAGTAGATGCGGCTTAGCTTGCGGCACCGCGTCGCCGGCCATCAGGCGCGCATCGGCGTTGGTGCCGATGCCTCGCCGTGGCGGCAGCGCGTTACCAGGAAGCTTTCTTCACCCCGGGGATAAGGCCGGCTGAAGCCATCTCGCGGAATTGGATACGCGAGATGCCAAACTGGCGCATATAGCCCTTGGGGCGGCCTGTAATCATGCAGCGGTTGTGAAGACGCACGTAAGAGGCGTTCTTGGGGAATTTCTGCAGAGCCTCATAGTCGCCGGCAGCCTTGAGGGCAGCCTTGCGCTCAGCATACTTAGCCACGAGCTTCTGGCGCTTCACTTCGCGAGCTTTCATTGATTCTTTTGCCATAGTCTTCTCTTGAACGATTATTTTTTGAACGGTAATCCGAAAAGCTTGAGGAGCTCGAAACCCTCTTCGTCGGTCTTAGCGGAGGTGACGAACGTGATGTTCATACCCTGCATGCGGGAGATGGTGTCGATGTTGATTTCGGGGAAGATAATCTGCTCGTTGACGCCTACGGTGTAGTTACCACGGCCGTCGAGCTTGTTGTTGATACCCTTGAAGTCGCGGATACGGGGGAGAGCCACGCGCACGAAGCGCTCCATAAATTCGTACATACGCTCGTTGCGGAGGGTGACGCGCACGCCGATGGGCATCTTCTTGCGCACCTTGAAGTTACTGATGTCCTTGCGTGAGAGGGTAGCCACGGCCTTCTGGCCGGTGATGGCTGTAAGCTCCACGATGGCATTGTCGATAATCTTCTTGTCCTGAGTGGCATCGCCCAGACCCATATTGAGGACGATCTTCTCAAGGCGGGGCACCTGCATTACGGAGGTGTAGTTGAACTTCTTGGTCAGAGCCGGAACTATCGTTTCGGCATAAGCCTTCTTAAGTGTAGTTGCTGCCATTACTTGATCTCCTCTCCTGATTTTTTAGAATAACGAACTTTCTTGCCATTGTCATCGAGTCGAGTACCTACGCGGGTGGGCTTGCCTGACTTGGGGTCAACAAGCTGGAGGTTCGACAGGTGAATTGGGGCTTCCATTTTCACGATTCCGCCTTGTGGATTTTTAGCGTTAGGCTTGGTACTCTTTGATACCACGTTACAACCTTCGACCACGGCGCGGTATTTCTTGGGGAGGACCGAAAGCACACGGCCGGTCTTGCCCTTGTCATTGCCAGAATTAACGAAGACTGTGTCGCCTTTCTTGATATGAAGTTTAGTCATCTTGTTGGAATTAACTGATTAAAGTACTTCGGGGGCGAGAGATACGATCTTCATGTTGGTGGCGCGAAGTTCTCGAGCCACGGGGCCGAAGATACGGGTGCCGCGGAGCTCACCTGAGGGGTTAAGCAGGACGCAGGCGTTGTCGTCGAAGCGAATGTAGGAACCGTCGGCGCGACGCACCTCTTTCTTGGTGCGCACGATTACTGCGCGCGACACTGTTCCCTTCTTAATATCGGATGCGGGCACTGCTGACTTGACGGTGACGACGATAACATCGCCCACCGAAGCATAGCGGCGACCGGTACCACCAAGCACTCGGATGCAGAGCACTTCCTTGGCGCCGGAGTTGTCGGCTACTGTTAAACGAGATTCGGTCTGTATCATGATTACTTGGCTTTTTCGATAATTTCAACTAATCTCCAACGTTTTGTCTTGCTTAGCGGGCGAGTCTCCATGAGGCGCACGGTGTCACCGATGCCACATTCGTTTTTCTCGTCGTGAGCGTGGTATTTCTTCGTCTTGTTGACGAATTTACCATAGATCGGGTGTTTTTCCTTGTACTTGACGGCAACGGTGATGGTCTTGTCGCCCTTGTTGCTGGAAACTACGCCGATACGTTCTTTTCTTAAGTTTCTCATCGGGAAATTCGAGTTATTACTTGTTCGTGATTATTTTTCGTTGAGTTCGCGACGGCGCAGCTCAGTCTTCATACGGGCAATCATGCGGCGGTCGGCAGTGATCTTTGCGGGGTTGTCGACCGGGGCGATGGTGTGATTGATCTTCAGCTGCACGTAGTCCTTCTCAGCTTGCTCGAGGCGGTCCTGAAGCTCTTTAGTGCTGAGCTCTTTGATTTCTTCTTTCTTCATAGCTTACACGTTTTGAGTGGGATCGTAATCGCGTCGAACCACGAATTTGGTGGTGACGGGGAGTTTCTGAGCAGCGAGGCGGAGAGCTTCCTTAGCGATGTCGAAGCTTACACCTTCCACCTCAATGAGAATACGACCGGGGGTGACGGGAGCCACGAAACCTTCGGGAGCACCTTTACCTTTACCCATACGTACCTCGGCAGGCTTCTTGGTGATAGGCTTGTCGGGGAAAATGCGGATCCAAATCTGACCCTGACGCTGCATATAGCGAGTGACGGCAATACGGGCAGCTTCAATCTGGCGGCCGGTGATCCACTTGCTTTCAAGTGTCTTGATACCGAACGAGCCAAACACGAGCTGGTTGCCGCGCTGGGCAAGGCCCTTCATGCGACCCTTCTGTGAACGGCGGAATTTAGTCTTTTTCGGCTGTAACATATCAGTAGTAATTCAAAAGGGTTCAACGATTGTTATTTTTCTTGCGGAAACCGCCTTTGCGCTGACCGCCCTGGCGGCCTTCACTCTTGGCAGCGGTAAAGTTGGGGGCGAGGTCGGGCTTGCCGTAGATTTCGCCGCGGCATATCCAAACCTTGACACCGATGAGGCCCACCTTAGTGAGCGCGGGCACGAGAGCGTAGTCGATGTCGGCACGGAGAGTGTGGAGAGGCGTACGACCTTCCTTGAGCATCTCGGAGCGGGCCATTTCGGCGCCGTTGAGGCGGCCGCTGATGAGCACCTTAATGCCCTGTGCGCCCATGCGCATAGTGGAGGCGATGGCCATCTTGGCTGCGCGGCGATAGGCGGTCTTGCCTTCAATCTGGCGAGCGATGGTCGAAGCCACGATGTGGGCGTCGAGCTCGGGGCGCTTCACCTCGTGGATGTTGATCTGCACATCCTTGTCGGTGATCTTGCGAAGCTCTTCTTTGAGCTTGTCAACCTCTTGTCCACCCTTGCCGATGATGATACCGGGACGGGGGGTGCACACGGTGATGGTGATGCGCTTGATGGTGCGCTCGATAACTATCTTGGATACGCCGGCCTTGCTTAAGCGCTCGTTCAGGTACTCACGGATCTTGCTGTCCTCGAGGAGGTTCTCACCGTATTTCTTACCTGCGTACCAATTTGAATCCCATCCGCGGATGATGCCGAGACGGTTGCTGATTGGATTAACTTTCTGTCCCATAGTGCTTAAGCTTCGGTGTTGTTATTGTTCTTGGAATCGACGTAGATAGTGACGTGGTTGCTACGCTTGCGGATGCGGTAGCCACGGCCTTGGGGGGCGGTGCGGAGGCGCTTGAGCATTGGAGCAGCGTCAACGTACACTTGTGATACGTAGAGCTCGCCGTCCTCGGCCTTGCGCTCGTTCTTTTGTTCCCAGTTGGAGATGGCGGAGCGGAGAAGTTTCTCCACCTTGAGGGCGCCAGTCTTATTGGAGAAGTGAAGGATACCGAGAGCGCGCGACACCTCGACGCCACGAATCATGTCCACGATGAGGCGCATCTTGCGCGGCGAGGTGGGCACGTTACGGAGCTTGGCAAAGTAAAGCGACTTCTTGGCTTCCTTTATAGCTTCAGCTGATTTTCTTTTTCTAAAACTCATGTTGGTATTTTAGCTTTGTTTAGTCAAGATAGAATTTATCTTAGGCCGGTTTATTTTTTCTTGTTGCCGCTGTGACCGCGGAAGGTGCGGGTGGGAGCAAATTCACCGAGCTTGTGGCCTACCATATTTTCAGTCACATAGACGGGGATGAACTTGTTGCCATTGTGAACAGCGAAGGTGTGCCCTACGAATTCGGGGGCGATCATCGAGGCGCGCGACCAGGTTTTGATCACGGCCTTCTTGCCTGACTCTTCCATAGCCATCACCTTTTTCTCGAGCTTGACGCTGATAAACGGGCCTTTTTTGATTGAACGACTCATAAGAGGAATTGATTAATTGATGAGATTACTTTTTCCTTCTCTCGATGATGTACTTCGAAGAGAGCTTCTTGGGACGACGCGTCTTGAGACCCTTAGCGTAGAGGCCCTTGCGTGAACGCGGGTGACCACCCGAAGCGCGGCCTTCACCACCACCCATGGGGTGATCGACGGGGTTCATAACGACACCGCGGTTGTGAGGACGACGACCGAGCCAGCGAGAGCGGCCGGCCTTGCCGGAGTGCTCGAGGTTGTGCTCAGCGTTGCCTACGACGCCCACAGTAGCCTTGCAGGCTGCGAGCACGCGGCGAGTTTCGCCCGAGGGAAGCTTGAGGATTGCGTACTTGTCTTCGCGCGAGGTGAGCTGCGCGAAAGCGCCGGCTGAGCGAGCCATAGCTGCGCCCTGACCGGGACGGAGTTCAATGTTGTGGACTAAAGTACCAACAGGTATGTTCGCCAGCGGTAGCGCGTTGCCCACTTCGGGGTCGGCTGTCTCTCCGCTCATAACTGTAGCGCCAACTTGTAGACCGTTGGGTGCAATTATGTAAGCCTTCGCGCCGTCTTTGTAGTAAAGGAGGGCGATGCGAGCCGTGCGGTTCGGATCGTACTCGATTGACTTGACGACAGCGGGGACACCGTCTTTAGTTCTCTTGAAGTCGATGATACGATAGCGGCGCTTGTGGCCCCCACCGCGATAGCGCGTGGTACGATGGCCTTCGCTGTTGCGGCCACCGGTAGCGCTCTTGCCGACTGTAAGAGATTTCTCTGGTGTAGTAGCAGTTATCTCGGAGAATACACCAATAATTTTGTGTCGTTGCCCAGGCGTAGTGGGCTTGAATTTTCTTACTGCCATGTTATTTAAATGTTGCTATAGAAGTCGATTGTCTGGCCTTCGGCAAGAGTGACTACGGCTTTCTTGTAGTCGGCTGTCTTGCCGCGGAGGAGGCCTGCTTTAGTGTAACGTGAACGGTTCTTGCCACTGAAGTTCATAGTGTTGACAGCCACGACTTTCACGTCGTAGAGCTTCTCCACGAGGTCTTTGATCTGGAACTTGTTGGCATCGGGAGATACACGGAAAGTGTATCGGTTAAGCTTCTCGGTCAAGCGATTAGCCTTCTCGGTTACGATAGGTGTTATTTGAATGTCCATAGTAGTGTATCTCCAGTTAGAGTTGGTTGATTACATCGACACTATTCTCCGTCAGCACCACCACGTTGTTGTTGAGCAACGCGTAAGTGTTGACGTCGGAAGCGGTCATTATGTTTACGCTCGGAATATTACGAGCCGACAAATATACGTTTTTATTCTGATTTGCTAAAACGAGAAGGAGCTTCTTGTCGTCTAATTTAAGATTTTTAGCAATATTTAAGAATTCTTTAGTTTTCGGGGCTTCAATATTGAAGTCTTCGACTACTACGATTTCGTTGTCGGCGAGCTTGGCCGAGAGGGCCGAGCGGCGAGCGAGGTCTTTGACCTTCTTGTTGAGCTTTGAGCGATAGTTGCGGGGACGGGGACCGAACACGCGACCACCACCCACGAGCACCGGGGAGTTGATATCGCCAATGCGTGCGCCACCTGTACCTTTCTGGCGGTGGAGCTTGCGAGTAGAGCCAGACACTTCGCTGCGTTCCTTCGCTTTGGCGGTACCTTGACGCTGGTTGCCGAGGTATTGCTTCACTGCGAGGTAAATGACGTGCTCATTAGGCTCAATACCGAATACGTCGTCGTTGAGAGTCACCTTTCGACCGGTGTCCTCACCCTTGATGTTATATACTGCGAGTTCCATTACTTTTCGATTGTTACGATTGAACCTTTAGCGCCGGGCACCGAGCCTTTGATAAGGAGGAGGTTGTTCTCCGGCAACACTTTTAAAATCTGGAGGTTCTGGATAGTAACGCGAGCGTTACCCATCTGACCTGCCATACGCATACCCTTGAACACTTTGGCGGGGTAAGAGCAAGCGCCTACAGCACCGGGAGCGCGCTGGCGGTCGTCCTGGCCGTGAGTAGCCTGACCCACGCCGCCGAAGCCATGACGCTTCACTACGCCCTGGTAGCCTTTACCTTTGGAAGTACCTACAACATCGACGAAGTTGGCATCGTTGAAGTATTCAACGGTGATTACGTCGCCAAGCTTGTACTCTTCATCAAACCCTTTGAACTCGGCCAAGTGGCGCTTGGGTGTCACGCCGGCTTTCTTGAAGTGTCCTGCGAGGGGCTTGGTGGTGTGCTTATCCTTCTTGTCTTGGAAACCGAGCTGGATAGCCTCGTAGCCGTCGCGGTCGGTGGTCTTAATCTGAGTGACCACGCAGGGACCTACTTCGATGACAGTGCACGGCACGTTCTTGCCGTCGGCACTGAAAACGGATGTCATTCCGATTTTCTTTCCTAATAATCCTGGCATTTCTCTGTTAGTTTGGATAAATGTTGATTAATGTTGATTGTGGAGGCCTTAGGCCTTGATTTCTACGTCAACGCCGCTGGGCAGCTCGAGCTTCATAAGCGCGTCGATGGTCTTAGCTGTGGAGCTGTAGATGTCGATGAGGCGCTTGAACGAGGAGAGTTGGAACTGCTCGCGCGACTTCTTGTTGACGAATGTCGAGCGGTTGACGGTAAAGATCCGCTTGTGGGTGGGGAGGGGTATTGGGCCGCTCACCACTGCGCCAGTCGATTTCACCGTCTTTACGATCTTCTCGGCCGACTTGTCGACGAGGTTGTGATCGTACGATTTCAATTTGATTCTGATTTTCTGGCTCATTGTTTATATTATGTATTTGATTATTTCAAAAGGTCCACTCGGCCGTCAACTTCTTCGAGCACCTTGCGGGCTATGGAGTTGCTTACTTCGGCATAGTGGGAGAACGACATAGTGGAGGTGGCACGGCCCGAGGTGATGGTGCGGAGGGCGGTGACGTAGCCGAACATCTCGGCCAGGGGGGCGGTGGCCTTCACGACGCGGGCGCCGCTGCGGCTTGTCTCCATCCCTTCCACTTGGCCGCGACGCTTGTTGAGGTCGCCTATGACGTCGCCCATGCTTTCTTCGGGGGTTACTACCTCTATCTTCATAATAGGCTCGAGGAGGACGGGGCCGGCTTGGCGGCAGGCGTTCTTGAAAGCCTGAATAGCTACCAGCTCAAACGACAACTGGTCGGAATCCACGGGGTGATAGGAGCCATCGAGCAGGGTCACCTTGAGGTGCTCCACGGGATAGCCTGCCAGCACACCGTTCTTCATTGCGGTCTGGAAACCTTTCTGCACGCTGGGAATAAACTCCTTGGGAATGTTACCGCCCTTGACTTCGTCGATGAACTGGAGGTTGCCCTCGAAGTCGTCGTCGACGGGCTCGATGCGGACGATGATGTCGGCAAACTTACCGCGGCCGCCGGTCTGCTTCTTGAATACTTCGCGAAGCTCGACGGGCTTGGTGATAGCCTCCTTGTAGGTCACTTGCGGGCGTCCCTGGTTACATTCCACCTTGAACTCGCGGCGCAGACGGTCGATGATGATATCGAGATGGAGCTCGCCCATACCGCTGATGATGGTCTGGCCGGTCTCTTCGTTGGTCTGCACGCGGAAAGTGGGATCCTCTTCGGCGAGCTTCTGGAGGCCTACGCCGAGGCGGTCGAGATCCTTCTGAGTCTTAGGCTCTACGGCGATGCCAATCACGGGGTCGGGGAACTCGATTGATTCGAGCACGATGGGGTGATTCTCGTCGCAGAGGGTGTCGCCGGTGCGGATATCCTTGAAGCCTACGCCGGCGCCGATGTCGCCGCAACCTATCACTTCCATAGGATTTTGATGGTTGGAGTGCATCTGGAAGAGGCGCGAGATGCGCTCTTTCTTGCCAGAGCGGCTGTTGAGCACATAGCTGCCGGCTTCCACTTGTCCGGAATATACGCGGAAGAAGCACAGACGTCCCACGTAGGGGTCGGTGGCAATCTTGAACGCGAGGGCGCACATAGGCTCGGTGGGGAGCGGCTTGCGGGTTACGACGGCGTCGTCGTGGCCCACGGCGTGGCCGCTGATCTCGGCGGTGTCCTCGGGTGAGGGCAGGTAGGCGCACACGGCGTCGAGCAGTTTCTGCACACCTTTGTTCTTAAATGAAGAGCCGCATATCATAGGCACAATCTCCATAGCGAGAGTGGCCTTGCGGATAGCGGCGTGGATTTCGTCCTCAGTGATGGTGGAGGGGTCGTCGAAGTACTTCTCCATGAGGGTGTCGTCAAATTCAGAGATGGTCTCGAGCATCTTGTCGCGATACTCTTCGGCCTCGGCGAGCATATCGGCGGGAATCTCCTCTTCGCTGTATTCAGCGCCGAGGGTCTCGTCGTGCCACAGGAGAGCTTTCATCTTGACGAGGTCGATGCAACCTTTGAAGCTCTCTTCAGCGCCGATGGGGAGCTGAATGAGGCAGGGGCGAGCACCGAGAATCTCAACAATCTGCTGGCACACGGCGAAGAAATTGGCGCCGCTGCGGTCCATCTTGTTGACGTACCCGATACGGGGGACATTATACTTATCGGCTTGGCGCCACACGGTTTCCGACTGGGGCTCTACGCCGCCAACGGCGCAGAAGGTGGCCACGGCGCCGTCGAGGACGCGGAGCGAGCGCTCCACTTCCACGGTGAAGTCCACGTGTCCCGGGGTGTCGATGAGGTTGATTTTGTATTTGTCACCAGCGTATTGCCAGAAGGTGGTGGTAGCAGCCGAGGTAATGGTGATACCACGCTCCTGCTCTTGCTCCATCCAGTCCATAGTGGCGGCACCATCGTGCACCTCGCCGAGCTTATGGGTAAGTCCGGTGTAGTAAAGGATGCGTTCCGACGTGGTCGTCTTGCCGGCATCGATGTGGGCCATGATGCCGATGTTGCGGGTGAGGCGTAGCTGATGTTCTGATTTGATAGCCATTCGGTTAGTTTATACCTTTCGATTAATTGCTTAGAAACGGAAGTGGGCAAATGCGCGGTTGGCCTCGGCCATACGGTGCATATCTTCTTTGCGCTTGAAGGCGCCACCCTGAGAATTGAAGGCATCGGTGATCTCCGAGGCGAGCTTGTCGGCCATAGTCTTGCCGCCGCGCTTGCGAGCGTAGAGGATGAGGTTCTTCATCGAGATCGATTCCTTGCGGTCGGGGCGGATTTCAGTAGGCACCTGGAAAGTGGCACCACCGATACGGCGCGACTTCACCTCCACTTGCGGGGTGACGTTCTCAAGGGCTTTCTTCCAAATTTCGAGTGCTGTAAGCTCCTCGTTGGGGAGTTTTTTCTTTACGAGCTCAAGGGCTGTGTAGAAGATGGTGTAAGAAGTGTTTTTCTTGCCATCATACATAAGGTGGTTGACGAATTTCGAAACTCGTACATCACCAAACACGGGATCGGGGAGAATGATCCGTTTTTTAGGCTTTGCCTTTCTCATTGTTGTTTAAAAATTGCGTTTTTGTTCGCTTTGGTTGTCTGCTCTGTCGCGTCTTCAACGGCCATTCTACAACGTGCCGTTTACTCAACCGAAAAATATTCAATCCAAAAGAAACAAAAACTAAGTTACTACTTGTTTTTTGTTCTCACTGAAGAAAAGGTAATGACTCTCTTACTTCTTAGCGGCTTTGGGTCGCTTGGCACCGTACTTGGAGCGGCGCTGAGTGCGTCCTGCCACGCCGGCGGTATCGAGAGTACCGCGCACGATGTGATAGCGCACACCGGGGAGGTCTTTGACACGACCACCGCGAACCATAACGATAGAGTGCTCCTGAAGGTTGTGACCTTCACCGGGAATGTAGGAGTTAACCTCCTTACCATTGGTCAGACGTACACGAGCCACCTTACGCATAGCCGAGTTAGGCTTCTTAGGCGTGGTGGTGTAGACGCGTACGCACACGCCACGGCGCTGTGGGCACGAATCGAGGGCCGGCGATTTGCTCTTATCTACCAGCGTCACACGTCCTTTTCTTACTAATTGCTGAATTGTTGGCATCTTAGTTTGTTTTGTTATTAATGTTGTTAACTATAGTCTTGTGGCCGCAGAAAACCACCTACCGCATTGAATGTCAATCACTTGACTGCGATACGTGGCCAGCGAGCCTAAAAGCGGTGCAAAGTTACGCACTAATCGGCTAATTACCAAATCTTTTTCGCTTTTATCAGCAGTGTGGACAGCCCCCTCGCTACCCTACCACACCGCTCCACAGCCGTTATCAAGCTGAATATTAGAGGTGTTGCCGCCGGGCGGCATTTATCTAAAATAAACTATTTTTAAGAATATTTAACGGTTGACCCTTCCGATCTTTCTCCGAAAGGAGCATTTCGCCGGGGGCGAATGGCCACTCGATGCCGAGAGCCGGGTCGCTGAATAGCAGCGTGCACTCGGCCTGCGGCGCATAAGCGTTATCCACCTTGTACTGGAACTGGGCCACCTCGCTGAGCACTGCAAACCCGTGGGCGAAGCCACGCGGAATGAAGAGCATATTGCCCTCGTCGGCGCTAAGCTCCACGGCGACGTGCCGGCCGAAGGTGGCTGAGCCTTGCCTGAGATCGACAGCCACATCGAGCACACGGCCCTGCGACACCCTCACGAGCTTCGCCTGGGCCCACTCGCCACGCTGGAAGTGCAATCCTCGCACCACTCCGCGCTGCGACACCGACTCATTGTCCTGCACGAAGCACACCCGGCCCACCCGGCGCTCAAACTCCTCGAGCTTGAACGTCTCGGCGAAGTAGCCGCGCGCGTCGGGCCACCGGTGGGGCACTATCTCCCACACGCCTTCTATCTCCAGCTGCCTGTACTCCATTTCCTTCTATATATTATATAAGGTGTAGATTTGCCACCACAAATTTAGTCAAATTTTTCTATCCCGTCATTGCGAAAGCCACTTTTTCGGCACCTTTTGCGTGCGATTTGCAAAATATGGCAGGCAAAAAGGCGTGGTATGTCGGCGCAAAATCTTAACTTTGCGCAACGATAACCAAACCCTTTACTCAATGAAACGAATTATACCCTTCATAGCACTACTCATAGCCGCAGCCGCGATAGGCAGCTTCAGAGCCATAAGCGTAGAGCCGGCGATGCCCTACGACCAGAAGCTGCGGTGGGCCGAGAGGGCCATCAGCGAGTTCTATGTGGACACCGTAGATGAAGAGAAGCTCGTGGAGACCGCCATCAACGCGATGCTCGAGAAGCTCGACCCCCACTCGCGCTACACCAACGCCGAGGAGACCCGCCAGATGACCGAGCCGCTGCAGGGCAACTTCAGCGGCGTGGGCATCCAGTTCAATATGCAGAAGGACACCCTCTACGTGATTCAGACCGTAGCCGGCGGCCCGTCGGAGAAAGCGGGCATCCTCGCCGGCGACCGCATCATCGCGGTCAACGACACCACGATAGCCGGCGTGAAGATGCGCAACACCGACATTATGAAGCGCATACGCGGTCCCAAGGGCACCAAGGTGAAGCTTCAGGTGATACGCCGGCAGGTGGCCGAGCCTATCGACTTCGTCATCACCCGCGACGACATACCCATCAACAGCCTCGACGCGGCCTATATGGCCGATGCCACCACGGGCTACATACGCCTGAGCCGCTTCGGGAGCAGCACCGATAAAGAGATGAGCGAAGCCGTGGCCAAGCTCAAGAAGCAGGGAATGAAACAGCTCATCCTCGACTTGTGCGACAACGGCGGCGGCTATCTCGAGACCGCCATCGAAGTGTGCAACCACTTCCTCGAGCGCGGCGACCTCATAGTATATACCGAGGGCCTTTCAGTGCCGCGCCAAGACTCGCGCGCCAACGGCTGGGGCGACCTCAAAGATATCGACCTCGTGGTGATGGTCAACCAGTACTCGGCCTCGGCAAGCGAGATAGTATCGGGCGCGCTTCAAGACCACGACCGCGCCGTGGTGGTGGGACGCCGCACCTTCGGCAAAGGCCTGGTGCAGCGCCCGTTCCCGTTCCCCGATGGTTCGCTGATACGCCTCACTGTGGCCCGCTACTACACCCCTGCCGGCCGCTGCATCCAGAAGCCCTACGACGACTATGAGCACGAGCTTCTCAACCGCTACAAGCACGGCGAATTCTACAGCGCCGACAGCATCCACTTTGCCGACTCGCTCAAGGTGTACACCCTGCGCAATCGCCGCGTGATCTACGGCGGCGGGGGCGTGATGCCCGACGTGTTTGTACCATTCGACACCACACAGTACACCGACTTCTACCGTGACCTCACCGCTCGCGGCACCCTCCACCAGAACGCCGTGGCCTACGTGGATGCCCATCGCAAGGAGATCAAAGCCACCTACCCCACCTCCGACGACTTCATCGAGCGGTTCACCGTCACCGACGACATACTCGACAATCTGCTGGCCGAGGCGCGCCGCGACAGCATCAAGTTCGACAGCGCCCAGTATGAGCTGAGCCGCGAGCTCATCGCCGATGTGTTCAAAGCCATCGTAGCTCGCGACATATATGCCGACAGCGATTACTTCCGCGTGGTCAACCGCCGCAACCCAATGCTCGTGGAGGCCCTGGCCATCATCAACGACAAGCGACGTTACAACTCCATACTCCAAGGCAACGACACGGCAGGGCGATGAAGATACTCCTCATAGGCGACGCGAGCAATTTCCACTACACGCTGGCGCGCGGAGTGGAGCGCGAGGGGCACACGGTGACCGTGGCCTCGAGCGGCTCAGGCTGGATGAACACCGGGCGCGACATCGACATCACGCGCCGCGACGGCACTCTGGGCACCCTACACTACGCCTCGCGCCTCCTCAGGCTGCTCTCCTCGTTTCGCGGCTACGACATAGTGCAGGTCACCAACCCCATCTTCCTGCATCTGCGTCCGGGCAAAATGCGGTGGGTATTCGACACGCTCAAGCGCAACAACCGCCACATCATCTACGAAGCCCTCGGCACCGACTACAACTACGTGCGCGCCTGCCTCGACGGCGCCACGTTCCGCTATAGCGACTACCTCGTAGGCAGCGAACCTACGCCATACGCCCTCGCCCACCCCGACAATCAGGAACAGTGGCTCTCGAAGGCGATGCGCGACTATACCTGCCACTTCACCGACAACGTTGACGGCATCACGGCCTGCCTCTACGAGTACTACCGCACCTACGAGCCGCTCTACCCCGAGAAGCTCAGCTACGGCGGCATTCCCGTGGATATTCCCGCCGGGCCTTGCCGCATCGAGAGCGTGCCCGATAAGGTGCGTATCTTCATCGGCGTGCAGTCGGCACGCTCGCAACTCAAAGGCACCGACATCCTGCTGCGCGCCGCCCAGAGCGTGGCCGCCCGCCACCCGTCGCTCTGCGAGCTGATAGTGGTGGAGAATATGCCGCTGAAGGAGTATCGCCAGCGGCTCGCCACGGCCCACGTGCTTCTCGACCAGCTCTACTCCTACACACCGGCCACCAACGCCCTGATGGCCCTGGCCGGCGGCATCGTCACCGTCAGCGGTGCCGAGCCGGAGTATTACCGCTTCATAGGCGAGAGCGAGCTGCAGCCCATCGTCAACGTCACGCCCCTCGACTCCCTCGAGCAGATAGAGCGAAGCATCGAGAGCCTCGTAGTGCACAAAGAGCGGTTGCCGGAGCTGTCGCGCCAAAGCCGTGCCTTCGCCGCCCGCCACAATGCCACCGAGGTGGTGGCCCGCCGCCACATCGACTTCTGGCAAAGCGTAATTGACAATTCCACGCGCCTATGACCCTCGACGTACTCATATCGACCATCGACCGCGGCATCTTCTCAGCCGCCCGTGTGCCTATCGAACCTATCGACGGGGTGCGGTGGATAGTGTCGTGGCAAATGACCGGCGACGAATCGCCCGAGCTGCCGCCCGCGCTGCGCCGGCCCGACGTTCTCGTCGATACCACCCGCGAACGGGGACTGAGCCGCAACCGCAACAACGCGCTGCGCCTCGCCACGGCCGACATCTGCCTCATTGCCGACGACGACGTGACCTATACCCGCGATGGCCTCATGACGGTCATCGACACCTTCGAGCGGCACCCCTCGCTGCAGCTGGCCACGTTCCAGTTCACCACATCGGAGGGCAACACACCGAAGGCCTACCCCACCGTGTCGTTCGACCTGGCGCGGCCGCCGCGCGGCTACTACGTGTCGTCGATAGAGACAGCCTTCAGGCGCGACGCCGTGCAAGGCCGATTGGCCTACTGCGAACTGATGGGCGCCGGGGCACCGGTGCTCCACGCCGGCGAAGACGAGTTGCTCGTGCGCCACGCCGTCAAGGCCGGCCTGCGCTGCCGCTACTTCCCTGTGGTCATCGTGGCCCACTTGGGCACCTCCACCGGCAGCCGTAAGCCCACCGAGGGCGTAATAATGGCGCGCGGCGCTATGATTGGCATCACGCGCGGCCGAAGCCGGTTTCCTTACTGTCTTGCTGAAGCTTGGCGCCTGCACCGCTTCCACGACCTGCCGCTACTGCGCTCCCTCACCACCCTGCTGCGCGGCGCGCGCTACGCCCGCCGCCACGGCATAGACTGAAGCGCTTCCTTACCTCCCCTAGATATTCTAGATTATCTAGATCTTCTAGAACTTCTATATAGCTAGCTTAGAGGTACTTGGCGATGGTGGCCTGAAGAAGGTCGGGGTCGTCTACACGCTCTTGGAGCACGCCATGGCGGTCGATGACGAAGAGGGCGGGAATGGCCCCCACGTTGTAGCGCATCAGATTCTTCGACTGCACACCGTTCTCATCATATACGGTAATCCAGGGAAGCGGCTCGGCGGCCAGCTTCCAAGCTGCCACGTCGTCGTCGAGACCCACCTGGAAAATCTCCACGCCGCGCTCCTTGAGGGCGTTATACACCTTAGCCAGATGCTGATTGTAAGGCGCGGAGTTGTCGAGCGAATAGGCGGTGAAGCACAGCACGGTGACTTTGCCCTTTGCGGCCTCTTGGGCGAGGCTGCGCTGCTTGCCGGTGCGGTCGGGGAGCGTGATGTCGATGAGGTCGATTTGCGAGGCTACGATAGTGTCAGGGTTGGCCACGGTGCGATACTGGCGCTGGAGGCCGAGAGCCATCTGCTCGAGCATCGCAGTGCGCGGGTCGTCAGGGCGGAGTGCCTTGAAGGCATTGGCCACGGCACACACCACGCCGCGCTCCTGGCGGTCGGTCACGTCGAAGAGCGGCTCGCGGCCTATGAATTTGTTGATGGCGTAGTAAGCTACAATGCTCTGCGGCTCCTTGAGCAGCTCGGGCATCAGCTTCTGCTTATAAGCCTTAGCCTCAGGGCTTATGGGCGAGGTGAGCTTTCGGCACTCGCGGTCGATGTTCATCACAGCCTCGGCAGCGGCGCTGCCGGCGAGGGTGTAGCCTGTGGCGAAGTCGGCCACGGCTCCGGTGAAGGTCACCGTCTCGAGGCTGTCGATGGGAATATCGACATATTGCGTGCCGAGGGCGAGCCGGTAGATGTCGGGATACTCGGGGCTGTCGGCCTTGATGGCGAACGAGCCATCAGACTTAACCTTAGCCGAATCGACGGGAAACCAGATGCCGTTGCTGGCACGATAGAGATATAGAGTGGAATCGGCACCGCCGTTGAGCGAGCCTTCAATGCGGAAACTACCTTGCTTGGCGCAGCCGGCGAGCAGCAGCGCCGCTGCCGTCATCGCCATTATCACTTTCTTAATCATAGCGCTTTATCATTATACGGCCACAAAAGTACACAAAAACTGTCAATCTACCGCCCTTTTGCCCCCACTAAATGCGCGTCGCCGCCATCGGCCACGCCCGTCAATCAGCCCGCCGCGCCTCTATTCCAGCCAGTAAATCTTTTAGCCAGTCACACACGTACAAAGGGAGATTCAGCAGATTGCCATTTCGCTTGATATTCTTCATCGAGAAGCGGATACGCAATTGTGGCTCATATCTCTTGTTGTACTCGGTAAAGCTCTTGCCGTTTACATTTTCCTCAGCCTTAACCTCAATGGGGAGAATATTCAATCCCTCTTGAATAAGGAAATCGACTTCAGCTTTATTGCCCTGCAATGTCCAGTAGTGTGGCATCTTAAAACCTTGAGCCAACAGCGAACAGAGTATATAATTCTCGGCCATAGCGCCCTTGAACTCTCTCAAAATGTCACCTTTAGCCAGAACAGCCTCAGGAGGCAAATCCGACATAGAGCGAAGTAGAGCTTGATCGAGAACATATAGTTTGAATGCTGTGGTGTTCTCATAATGCTTCAGCGGCAAAATGGGCATCTCGGTGCAATATACCCTATATATCATCCCCGACAACACAAGCCAGTCGAGAGCTGCCTCATATTCTCTGGCTCTGGCCCCTTCTCTTACGACTCTAAACACAAACTTCTTGTTCTCTCGCGACAGCTGCGAGGGGATGCTTCGCCAAATCTCTCTGATTTTGGGAATGTCGGGTGCATTGACGTGCTTCGTAAAATCAAACTCATAAGCAAGCTTTATATCCTCCAAGTCTTTCTCGACAACCGCCATACCCATGCCATCGAGCATATCACTTGCCGGGCGGGGAAGACCACCACACACTTGGTAACGTCGATATTGCTCCGACAGTCGGCTGAAAAGAATCTCCGGCAACGGCTCAAGAGAGGTAACGCGCTGCTCCAAGTGTTGATTCAACACCGGGTCGGCCATACGCAGATACTCTTTGAACGTGACAGGAAACATATTAATAAAGGTAACCTTCCCTACGGGAAAAGTGCTTTCCTGCTCAACATCTTCGCCCTCTTTCCTCCTGCGCTGAGTGGCAACTCCCAGCAATGAGCCTGCCGCGATAACGTGATACTGAGGCGCATCTTCCTTGAAATACTTTAATGCGCCGAGAGCCTCCTTGCAATCTTGTATTTCGTCAAAAAACAGCAAGGTCGTATCGGGCTTGATAGGAACAGTAGTATAGAGTTCCAAATCGCCCAAAATACGACGTACGTCTTTGGATTGCTTGAACACTCGCTTCAACTCCACATTCTTGTCAAAGTTGAATACGGCCACATGCTCATAATATCGCTTGCCAAACTCCTCGATGGCCCACGATTTACCAATCTGGCGCGCACCTTGCACTATCAATGGAGAGCGATCGGCACTTGCTTTCCAATTTGCGAACTCTTGGATTATATCCCTTTGTATTACCATAAATTAGATAAAGCTTCGTAGCCGCAAAGGTAATAAAAATTTACGATTCTCACATTCTATCGAAGAAAAATGTGAGAAAAATCACACTTTTCGACGATAGAATGTGATTTCACCTCCCGATTCAGGTATCGGCTTCAACCTGAAATGGCTGGAGATGACAGGGCGATGCCCTTCGGCGTGACCTTACACCCAACTCGTACTTATAGCTTGAAGCTATTGCGGGCGGAGAGGGGGCGAGGGGTTGACGATGCGGAGGAAGTTGAGTAACTTTGCGGGGTGATTGAAACGCTAAGATATATAGGCTATGGAACGGACAATGACGGAATTTGGGGTACGGTTTTTGAGCAACCTGGCTTATGAGCCTAACGAGAGGCAGCTGGAGCTTGTGG
>CAMHGU010000004.1 GCA_946184715.1 uncultured bacterium
TGGCTCAGGACGACACTTTCGGCTATATCTCCACCTCGACCCGCCAATATCCAAGACCCGACGGCGCTGACCTACGGAAGCAGTATCTTCACGGGCGTAAGCTCCACCGGATGTGTGCTGACAGTGCCCGTGCGTACCCGCTCCATCTATCAATCCTCCTCGAGATGGTCCTCGCCGGCGAGTGACCGCCCGCCCCTGCGCAAGATAGCTGAGAGCTCTTAGCCTATTAAGGAAGCCGGTGGCCCAAAATCACCATTTTTAGGTATTTCGGCTCCGGGGCGCTTTGCGTAATTTTGCAGCGTGAAAAAGGGAATACTGCGATATATGGTGCTGGCGATGGTGCCGGCATTGGCGGGCGTGGCGGCGCAGGCCGCGGCGGTCGTCGATGTCGACGGCGTGGCTACCGTCGATACCACGCTGCAGCTCAATGAGATATCGGTGTCGGCCCTAAAGCAGGGCGGCGCCCTCGCCGTGCAGCCGGTGGCCGCTACCGTCATCGCCGGCTCTGTGGCCGAGGACGCTCGCATCGAGTCGATGAAGGGCATCTCGGCTCTCGCTCCCAACCTCTATATTCCCGATTACGGCTCGCGCATCACCTCCACCATCTACGTGCGCGGCATCGGCGCGCGTATCGACAACCCGTCGATGGGTCTCAACGTCGATAACCTGCCTGTGCTCAACAAGAACAACTACGACTTCAACGTCATCGACATCGCCCGCGTGGAGATGCTCCGCGGCGCGCAGAGCCAGCTCTATGGCCGCAACGCTATGGCCGGCGTGATGAATATCTACACCCTCTCGCCCATTGACTATCAGGGCGTAAGACTGATGGCGCAGGGCGGTAACGGCAGCACCTGGCGCGCCGCCGCGTCGTGGTACGCCAAGCCCTCGAGCCGCCTCGGATTCTCTCTCGCGGCCGATTTCTTCTCCACCGCCGGCTTCTACCGCAACGAGTACAACAATAGCCGCACCGACTGGGAACGCAGCGGCTCGCTCCGCTCCAAGCTCGAATGGATAGGTTCCGGCAGCTTCCGCCTCTCTAATGTGGTGTCGCTCGCAATCTCCCGTCAGGGCGGCTACCCCTACGCTTATGTGGGCACCGGGCTAATCAGTCACAACGACACCTGTTTCTACCGCCGCACCTCGCTGGCCGACGCCCTTACGATGCGCTGGCGGTGGGGCAAAGTGGCGCTGTCGTCGATTACTTCTTATCAGTATCTCAACGACAATATGACCCTCGACCAGGACTTCTTGCCTCTGCCTTACTTCACTCTTACACAGGTTACTAAAGAGCATTCCTTAACCGAAGACTTTATGGCTAAAGGCCGCGCCGGCGACTACTCGTGGATTGCCGGCCTTTTCGCCTTCTGGAAAGGCTACGATATGAGCGCGCCCGTGACGTTCTACGACGACGGCATCGCCAATCTCATAGAGCGTCACCGCAATGAGGCCAATCCTGACTATCCCATACGCTGGGGTAGCCGGGTGTTTCCTCTCTACTCCGATTTCGACAACAGCAATTTCGGCCTCTCGGTCTATCACCAATCGTCCTATAAACTAAGCGATTGGGAGTTTACTCTTGGAGTAAGACTTGAATATGAGCGCAACCGTCTTAACTACAATAGCCGCTGCTTCGCCACCTATGATATTCTCGATGCCACCACCGTTCCGACCACGGTGTATCGCACCGAGACGCTCGACATCGACGATCGTGGCCGCCTCGCCAAAAACTTCGTGCAGCTGCTGCCCAAGCTGACTGTCAACTACGCGCTGCCCACGGCCTTGCCCTCCAACCTTTACCTCTCGGTGGGAAAGGGGAGTAAGTCGGGCGGATTCAACACCCAGATGTTCAGCGACGTGCTCCAGCAGCGTGTGATGGGCACGATGGGCATCGCTGCGGCCTACGACGTTGACGCAATCGTGGCCTATAAGCCCGAGTGGAGCGTCAACACCGAGGTGGGCACCCACCTGCAGCTGGCCGAGGGCCGCCTCGAGCTTGATGCCGCGCTGTTCTACATATACCTTAAGAACCAGCAGCTTACGATGTTCCCGCCCGGCACCACCACAGGCCGCGTGATGACCAACGCCGGACGCTCCCGCTCGCTCGGCGCCGAGCTTTCAATCGACTATCGCCCCATAAGCGCGCTGACGCTCTCGGCCCGCTACGGCTACACCGACGCCCGCTTTATCGAGTTCTTCAACGGCAAGAGCGACTTCTCAGGCAAGCGCCTGCCCTACGCGCCCGCCTCTACGCTCTACGCCGCGGCGAGCTACCGCCTTGACGTTGAGGCCAATTGGCTGCGCCACATCACCTTCGCGGCCCACCTGAGCGGGGTGGGGCGGATATGGTGGAACGAGGACAACTCGCTATCGCAGCCATTTTACGCTCTGCTCGGCCTTTCAGCCACATTTGCAAATGACAAATATTCTTTGCAACTTTGGGGCGAGAATATCACCAATACCCGCTACGATACGTTCTACTTCGTGTCGATGAGCAACGCCTTCCTGCAGCGTGGTAAAAAACCAACATTCGGCGTTACCCTTCGGGTAAACATCTGATAATGAAAGAATTTGCAATTGATTTACAAAACAAAACAAACCGAAATAAACGTAAATGAAATGAAAAAGAAAAGCATCTTTTACATTGCCGCTATCGCGGCCGCTGCCGGGCTTTCGGCCTGTGGCGGCGACGACCCTACCTATGAAGTGAAGTTTACCGAACCCACCGTCAACGTTGTCACCAACCGCAACTCAGGCGTTACCGTCATCTCCTCGGCTCCCTCACTCAATCAGTACCGCTTCGACCTCGTAAAGAATAAGGTGGCCGTAGATATCGCCGGCCTGACCCTCGGCGAGGAGAATATCGCCATCGGCATTGAGGATATCACGCTGCTGTCGCAGAGCGGCGCTTTCCAGTTTAAGGGCGGCAAGAAAGTGGGCTCCAACTACGACATCACCGGCTATTCGGGTGTGCTCTACGACGCCGGAGTGGTGTCATCGTTCGATATCGTGACGCCCCGCACCTCGAGCTATCTCGTCACTACCTATCCGCAGGTGATTCTCTTCCGCAAGACCTCCACGCAGGTGGTAAGCGACGGCAACGTGTATAACTGGGACGGCACCGTGTGCACCCTCAAGCTCATCCCCAGCACTATGAAGGCCACCCTCGTGCTCGACAATGTCACCTTCGCCGAGCGTATGCCCGCCCTCTCGGGTATGACCTTCGACGGCCTCAACATCAAGGCCGACGGCACCGGCATCGACATCGAGAACGAAAAGTTTATCCCCACCATCTCCGATACCCCCTATCCCCGCTACGAAATCACCGATTTCGAGGCCGAGCTTAAGGGTAGCGACATTGAGATAACATTCACTTGTATGGGCACTTACAATGTGACTATTAAAGCAAAGATGCAAGCCGGAAGCTCCACTCAGCTTGGCGCTTGATCGGGTAGCTTACTTTGCTCCCCGTATTGCACCTGATGCCGCGACGCCGCCTGATGCGCCGCGGCATCAGCCGTTTTATTCCCTCCCTCCACGCCGATTTGCCTAAAAGCGGAAAATGTTGTAACTTAGCGGTCGCAACCTCTTTATATATATAACACTGTCGATATGGCAAAGCAATGGGACGAAACCGATGTGATGGAACGGCTGCGCGACCCCGCGCGGTGCCGCGACGCCTTCGGCGACGTCATCACCCACTACTCTCAGCCCCTGTATTGGCACATCCGTAAGATGGTCATCGACCACGATGATGCCAACGACGTGCTCCAGAACACCTTCCTCAAGGCCTGGACCAACATCGAATACTTCCGCGGCGACGCCAAGCTCTCCACTTGGCTCTATAAAATCGCCATCAACGAGTCGCTCACCTTCATCGAGAAGGAGCGCCGCCGCCTCAATGTGCCCCTCGACGGCGACGACTCGTTCCTGATCAACAACCTCCCCGCCGACGAATGGTTCGACGGCGATGAGCTGCGCCTCGAGCTCCAGAAAGCCATCAACGCCCTCCCCGAGAAGCAGCGCCTCGTGTTCAATATGCGCTACTTCGACGAGATGAAATACGAGGAGATGTCGGAAATCCTCGGCACCTCAGTGGGCGCCCTCAAGGCCTCCTATCACCACGCCGTAAAGAAAATCGAGCAAATTTTTTCAGAGCGTGATTAAACTTTAACCATAACTCAACGTCATATAGTTGCAATGAAAAAGAACGACAATGACATATTACCCGGCCTTGGCGACCGCAACCCCGGTTTTAAGGTACCTGAAGGCTACTTCGAGAGCTTCTCGGCCAAAATGATGGAGCAGCTCCCCGAGCGCCGAATAGAACCGGAAAAGCAAGCCACCCTCTGGCAGCGAGTAAGGCCATGGTTATATATGGCTGCTATGTTTGGAGGTATTTGGTGCATGATGTACGTGTTCACATCCCTGCGCGACAGCAACCCCAACCTCAACCCCGCTGTAGCTGAAGCCTTCCAGCACGACCAGTTTGTCGACGACTTCGTGCTTACCAACGACTTCAACGAATACGACCTCTACGAAGATGTGTGCGACGACAGCCTCCTCATCGACGACCTGCAGCTGCTCGACGAGGCTCCCGCCACCGATAACCCTTAACCTACCAACCCCCCTATGATTATGAAACGAATCCTATCATTTGCAATAATGGCACTGCTTGCCCTGGCAAGCGTCAACGCCATCGCCGACGACCGCGACGACAATAAGGGCAACAAAGAGCGCGAGCGCCGTATGGAAGAGCTCAAGCAGTACAAGCAAGAGTTCCTCATCAAAGAAGTGGAGCTTACCGAGAAGCAGCAGAAAGAGTTTCTCCCGCTCTACAACCAGATGCAAGCCGAAATGTTTCAGGTGAACAAAGAGGCCCGCGAAGCCGCCGCCAAGGTGAGCAAGCTCGACAACCCCACCGATGCCGACTACGAAGCCGCCTATCAACAACTGCTCTCAGTGCGCCAGCGCGAAGCCCAAATCGAGAAGAGCTACCACGAGCGCTTCGCCAAAATCCTCAGCAAGAAGCAGCTATTCCTGCTCCAGAGAGCCGAAGGCCGATTCTCACGCCACGTGCTCAAGCACAACCGCCGCCCCGGCGCCGATGGCAAGCCCGGACAGCACAAGGTGAAGCCCCCGCGCGACGCCAAAGAGCGACCGCACCGCCGTTAAGATTTCTCCCTCTATGACTGACTTTTTCATACCGCCGCCCGACACGTTGACCAACGCGTCGGGCGGCCCTCTTATGCTTGCGTTTCTCACCCATTTACCCTAACTTTGCACCCTGTTATGACCGACTTCGCCGCTATCGACTTCGAAACCGCCAACAATCACCTGACGCTAACGCTACAACGTGGAGACTGAGCCAGGATAAAGCGATATATTACAAAAAGATGAACGACCAGATTATCATATACAAAGACGAGCGTAATGCCATCCATCTTGAAGTAAAGAAAGACGGTGATATGCTGTGGCTCACTCGTGGGCAGTTGGCCACCCTATTCGGCCGTGACTACAAGACTATCAGCAAGCATATCAACAATGCTCTCAAAGAAGAACTGGCCGGTGAAGTGGTTGTCGCAAAATTTGCGAATACCACTCAACACGGTGCCATCGAAGGGAAAACTCAGACACATAAGATAGAGTATTTCAATCTTGAAATGGTTACTTCTGTTGGCTATCGAGTAAAGAGTGCCAGAGGCGTTCAATTTCGCAAATGGGCTAATAGTATTTTAAAAGACTATCTCATCAAAGGTTACGCAGTCAACGAGCGCATCCGTAGAGAACAAATCGGTGAGCTCCGGCAGCTTGTAGGGATGTTGGCCCGTACAATTCAGAACCGGCCGTTAATCTCCACCGACGAATCCAAAGCCTTGTTTGATGTGGTTACTGATTATACATTTGCCCTCGATACTCTCGACAGTTATGACTATGAACGTCTGACCGTCGACAAAACAACGAAGCATGAATCGTTCCATGCTACCTACGAGAATGCTATGGAGGCCATCAAGGCATTGCGAAAAAAGTTCGGTGTGTCATGGCTCTTTGGCAACGAAAAGGACGATTCGTTCAAAAGCAGCATTGGCCAAATCTATCAGACATTCGGGGGAGACGAACTCTATCCCAGTGTGGAGGAAAAAGCTGCTATGTTGTTATATCTTGTCACCAAGAATCACTCGTTCAGCGATGGCAACAAGCGTATCGCCGCAACGCTTTTCCTATGGTTTCTAAATAATAACGGCATTCTGTATCATAAAGACGGCTCCAAGCGAATTGCTGACAGTACTCTCGTTGCCTTGACGCTGATGATAGCTGAGAGCCGTACAGAAGAGAAAGATATAATGGTGAAGGTAGTGGTGAACTTAATCAATCAAAGGAACGACTAAGTGCTCTATGACTGACTTTTTCATACCGCCGCCCGACACGTTGACCAACGCGTCGGGCGGCCCTCTTATGCTTGCGTTTCTCACCCATTTACCCTAACTTTGCACCCTGTTATGACCGACTTCGCCGCTATCGACTTCGAAACCGCCAACAATCACCGCTCCAGCATCTGCAGCGTGGGGCTCGTGGTGGTGCGCAACGGCGAAGTCGTGGATCGATTCTACTCCCTCATCCAGCCCGAACCGGAATATTACAGTTACTGGTGCACCCGAGTGCACGGCCTCACCCTCGCCGACACCGCCACCGCGCCCGTGTTCCCCACGGTGTGGGCGCAGATAGAGCCGAAGATTGAGGGCCTGCCGCTCGTGGCCCACAATAAAGCGTTCGACGAAGGCTGCCTCCGCGCCGCCTTCCACTGCTACGGTATGGACTACCCCGGCTACGAGTTCCACTGCACCCTCATCGCCGCGCGCCGCGCCTTCCGCTCCGCCCCCGACCACCGGCTCGACACCGTGGCCGCCCTCTGCGGCTACTCCCTCACCCGCCACCACCACGCCCTCGCCGACGCCGAAGCCTGCGCCGCCATCGCCCTCCGCCTCCTCTGACCCACCTCCCTCCGCCGACCGGTCTGACCGGTCTACTGCCGCCCCCGCAAAGCAAGGGCAAACCGCCTCACTCGGCGATTTGCCCTTACCATTCAAGCCTCGCGGTCCGCAGTCGCCGCTCTATGTCACAGCAGCTTGAGCAGCGCGGTCACGCCGGCGCTCTCCTTCTCTTTGGCGAGGCTCTTGGCGCGCTCTTTATCGACGGCGATGCCGCCGGTGCCGTTCTCGTAGCAGTCGATGAGGCGGCTGCGGGCGTTGGCCGTCAGGCGTCGCTGCGAAGCCGCGAGTTCGTACAGCTCTACAGCCTTCTTGTAGTCTTGCTCCACTCCGCGCCCCTCGTAGTAGAGGTCGCCAAGATAGCACTGGGCCGGAGCGTAGCCGCCGGCCGAGGCTTGCTCGTAGAGCTTGACGGCCGAGGCCATATCCTTGTCGGTGCCTTTGCCCACCTCGGTGAGCGAGCCGAGCAGGAACGCTGCCATAGCGTAGCTGTCGCTCACCTCGCGCAGCAGCTTCACGGCGCGCTTGGGGTCGGTCTTGGCATACTCTTTATTGGCCAATACGGCGGCTTGCAGGGTCTTGCCCTCGCTGCATTTCGCCTTCTCGAGGGCCTTGAACTCCTTGAGCGCGGCCTCGTAGTCCTTGTCGATGGAGTAGAGCTTCATTCCGCGCAGGTAGTTGCCGAAGGGGGTGGCCATTACGGTGTCGTTCTGGGCGATGCGCTTCTTGAAGGCGCGTTGATAGCCGAGGGCGGCGGCTTCGGCATACCAGTGGAGGGCGGCTTCGTAGTCGCGGTCGAGGCCTGTGTCTGTGCGGTAGCACTCGGCCAGCGCCCACATCGAGTGGACCGAGCCTGCCGCGGCGGCTCGGCGGTACCATTTCACGGCTTGCGCGTCGTCGTGGGCCACGCCGTCGCCGGTGGCATAGAGGTTGCCGAGCTTATTCTGCGCCGCGGCGTAGTCGCGCTCGGCGGCGCGCAGGAGGTAGATTACGCCTTCCCGCTTATCGGCGGGGCAGCCGCGACCCTCGTGGCGCAGCAGGCCGTAGTAGTAGATGCCGGTGAGGTCGTCGGCGTCGGCGGCTTGCTTGAAGAGCGGCACGGCATCCACGGCGCGCTTCTCGTTGAGGCTTATCAGGCCCAGCTCGCGCGCGGCATCGGCCGAGCCTTGCTTCACCGCGGCCTCATAGTGGCTCTTGGCCTTGGCTATGTCCTTCTTGACGCCGTTGCCCTTCTGATAGCTGAGGCCGAGCAGCACGTTGTCGAATGCCGTGGCGTTGTCGGCCAAGCGCTCGCGCTCGGCTATCAGCGCCTTGTTGCCGTGCTTGAGTGAGTGGTTGTAGAGCCGCAGGGCGGCGAGGCTGTCGCGCTCCACGCCGCGCCCGTGCTGGTAGCACAGCGCGAGGTTGCCCAGGGCGAGCACGTTGCCTTGGTTGCCGCTTTGACGCCACCACCGGGCCGCCGTGGCGTAGTCGCGCGCCACGTGGCGCCCGGCATAGTACCAGCCGCCCACTTCGTTTTGGCACGCGGCGTCGCCGGCCTCGGCCTTCGCCATTATGGCCTTGACGCTGTCGGTAGGCGTCGAGGTCCACGCCACAGTTTCGGCCGCGCCGCCTTGCGCCGCGGCAGTCAGGGCGATTGTCGCCATCGCCATTGTAATAATCTTTTGCTTCATCATAGAATATTTTGTTGTTTAGTCGGTTATACCAAGTGATTTGAGGGCGTCGATAGCAGGAGCATAGCCTTGACTGGCCGCTTTGCGGTACCATTTGATGGCCGCCTTTCGGTCGGCTTTCACCGGGTAGCTATCTATTAAATAGCAGTTGCCAAGATTATACTGCGCTTCGGCATTGCCTTGCTCAGCGGCTTTTTTATACCATTTTACGGCAGCTTTGTAGTCAGCTTCGGCTGAGGCGATTAATATTTTGCCGTAAGGTTTACCCTCCTCAAAGAAGTAATTACCGATGAGAAGCTGTCCTTCGGCATCGGTCGGGTTGGCTTTGCGTAGCAGCGTATCGGCTAACTTAATGCCCCGCTTTGCAGCTTTGGTCCACCACTGATAAGCTAATTTCTCGTTTTTCTCAACGCCTTTGCCATAGAAATAGCAATAGCCGAGGTTGTATTGTCCGGCTGATTCGCCTCCTTCGGCAGCGAGACGAAACAGTCGGGCAGCCTCAACTTCGTCCTGTGTTACACCACGTCCATTCAAATAGCAGCTGCCGAGGTTGTTTAGCGCGGAGGGAGAGCCTTGCTCGGCAGCCTTGCGATACCAATACAGCGCAGTGGCGTAGCTCTGTTCTACTCCATATCCATCGGAGTATAATGAGGCAAGGTTGATTTGCGCATCAGTATGGCCTTGCTCGGCGGCCTTTTGGTACCATTTGGCGGCAGTAGTATAGTCTTGTTCTATATTGAGGCGCGTACCTTTGCCACCTAAGGTACTGCCACTTGTAAATATTTTACCGAGTTCGTATTGCGCGTCGCTGTAACCGGCGTTGGCGGCTTTGGTGATTAGGTCATAGGCTTTAGGTCCATCTCCTATCACTCCGTCGCCATTGGCGTAGCACACGCCGAGCTTGAATTGGGCAGCCAGGTTGCCTTGTGCGGCGGCGCGCTCGTACCACTCGGCGGCTTGCTTCATATCTTTCGCCACCTCAAGACCTTCGGCATAGTTGTAGCCCATAAGGAATTGCGCTTCGGCATCGCCGGCTTCGGCTTGGGAGCGGAGGGTGGCGATGTCGTCGTCGGCGCTGGCGGCGAGCGGCATCAGCGCTATCGCTGCGCAAATAAGTATTCGTAGTATCGTTTTCATAATGATAATTTATTTTATAGTGTTACCCAGCATTCTGCGAGCTTCGATAGCAAAAGCATCGCCCTGGTCGGCTGCTTTGTTATACCAATACAAGGCTGTCTGGGAATCTTCGGCAACACCGATGCCGAATTCGTAGCATCCGCCGAGCTTGTATTGCGCATCAGCAAGCCCTTGCTCAGCTGCTTTGCGGTACCATTTTATAGCCTCGGTGTGATCTTTGGCTACGCCGGTGCCCTCTGCGTAGCAATTGCCGAGTGCGAATTGCGCCACATCGTAGCCTTGGATGGCGGCTTTGCGATACCATTCAAAAGCGGTCAGGGAATCTTTGGCGACACCGAGGCCTAATTTGTAACATCTGCCGAGCTGGTATTGCGCGCCGTCGTGGCCTTGTTCGGCGGCTTTGCGATACCATTTTACGGCCTCGGCGTAATCTTTGGAAGCGCCATTGCCATAATAATAGCAATTGCCGAGATTGTATTGCGCATTCACATTGCCTTGTTCGGCCGCTTTGCTATACCAATACACCGCCGCTGCATAGCTTTGACCCACTCCTTTGCCTTCTTCGTAAAGCCTTCCGAGGTTGTTTTGAGCGAAGTTATCGCCTTGCTCTGCAGCTTTGCGGTACCATTCGGCGGCAGTGGCATAAGAAAGAGTTACTCTGAATGGATGTTCGCTGTTGCCTGCAATTGTTAAACCTTTAGCATACCAGTAACCGAGCTCGAATTGCGCATCACTGTAACCTTGCTTGGCGGATCTGGTAATAATGTCAAATGCTTTTATTCCATCTGCCTCCACACCCTCGCCATTTGCGAAGCAAATACCAAGCTTGTATTGCGCGGCGGCGTGGCCTTGCTCGGCAGCGCGAGTGTACCACTCGGCGGCTTGTTTCATATCTTTCTCTACCTCAATGCCTTCAGCATAGTTGTAGCCCATAAGGTATTGCGCGTCGGCATCGCCGGCTTCGGCTAGGGCTCGGAGGGTAGCGATGTCATCGGCGGCGCTCGCGGAGAGCGGCATTAGCGCTATCGCGGCGCAAAGAAGTATTCTTAGTATCGTTTTCATAATAGTTGATTTATTTGTTGTTTAATCAGTTATGCCAAGGCGTTTGAGATTCGCGATTGCGGTTTGATTGCCTTGAATTGCCGCTTTGCGAAACCATTTCACGGCTTCGGCGCAATCTTTGGCAACACCGTTGCCGGTATAGTAGCATAAACCGAGGTTGCATTGCGCTTCGGCATCGCCGGCTTCGGCTTGGGCTCGGAGGGTGGCGATGTCGTCGGCGGCGCTCGCGGCGAGCGGCATCAGCGCTATCGCGGCACAAAGAAGTAATCGTAATATCGTTTTCATAGCGATGAATGATTTTGTTGTGTTTAGTCAGTTATTCCAAGACGCTTGAGATTATCGATAGCGTTTTGATTGCCTTGAATAGACGCTTCGCGCCACCATTTTGCAGCCTCGGTGTAATCTTGGGTAACACCATTGCCAAAGAAATAGCACGCCCCGAGACGATTTTGAGCTTTGGCGTGCCCTTGTTCAGCTGCTTTGCGGTACCATTTAACAGCTTCTCTGCTATTTGTCGCAACGCAGTCACGAAATCCAAGGAAATACACATCTCCGAGTTTATATTGAGCTTCGGCATTACCATTTTTTGCAGCTTTTTTATACCATCCTAAGGCAGCTTTGTATAAGCCAGCTTTGAAATCGGCCTCCACTTCAGGATTCAAGTTTCTGTAATTATCGCTCCAATCAGTAAAGTAATCGCCAAGGATTAGCTGCTCTTCTGCATCCGTTGGATTAGCCTTGCTTAAAACTTTCTGTGCTGCATCAACATCTTGAATGGCGGCTTTACTCATCCACTGATAAGCTGATTTATTGTCCTGCTCAACTCCTTTACCATACAGATAGCAAAAGCCAAGTAAATATTGGGCATCAGCATGGCCGTGCTCTGCGGCTTTACGCCACCATTGTACCGCTTCAGCGTAATCTTTTTCTACACCGTGGCCTTCGTAATATGATAAAGCAAGGTCATATTGTGCATTTGCATAACCTAGTTCAGCCGCTTTGCGGCACCATTTGACGACTTCAATATCATTTTGGGCAATGTCTTTACCTTTATTATAACATTCGTAGCGGCTATATTGCGCTCTAGCCTCTCCTTGCACAGCAGCTTTGTGAAAGCACTTTAGAGCTTCTGCATAATCTTTTTCTACACCGTAACCGGTGTAATAACAATAGCCGAGGTTGCATTGCGCTTCAGCAAGGCCTTGCTCAGCAGCTTTGCGATACCATTTTACAGCTTCGGTGTAATCTTGGGCTACGCCATTGCCGTTATAATAGCAGTTGCCAAGATTATACTGCGCTCCGGCATTGCCTTGCTCAGCCGCTTTGCGATACCATTTTAAGGCTTCATTATAATCTTTATTTACACCTTGTCCATTGTAATATTTATTACCGAGATTGCTTTGCGCGTCAGCAAGCCCTTGCTCGGCAGCTTTGCGAAACCATTTTACAGCCTCGGTGTAATCTTGCTTTACGCCCTGACCATCTTCAAAAAGGTCTCCGAGGTTATTCTGAGCGAAGCCATCGCCTTGCTCGGCGGCTTTGCGATACCATTCGGCTGCGGTAGGATAGGATTGTGTTATTTTGAATGGATGTTCGCTCTGGGCTGCAATTGTAATACCGTTACCATACCAATATCCGAGCTCGAACTGCGCGTCGCTGTAGCCTTGATTGGCGGCATTTGTGATTAGCTCGTAAGCTTTCTCGCCATTTGCCTCCACTCCGTCGCCATTGGCGTAGCATATTCCGAGCTTGAATTGGGCGGCGGCGTTGCCTTGGGCGGCGGCGCGCTCGTACCACCGGGCGGCTTGCGTCATATCTTTCTCTACCTCAATGCCTTCGGCATAGTTGTAGCCCATAACGAACTGCGCCTCGGCATCGCCGGCTTCGGCTTGAGAGCGAGTGGTGGCGATGTCGTCGTCGGCGCTGGCGGCGAGTGGCATCAGCGCTATCGCGGCGCAGAGCAGTATTTGTAATATCGTTTTCATAATAGTTGATTTATTTTGTGTTTAATCAGTTATGCCAAGGCGTTTGAGAGCATCGATAGCTTTTTGTTTGCCTTGAATTGCTGCTTTACTGTACCACTTCATAGCTTCGTTAGTATCTTTTGCGACACCATTGCCGTATTCATAGCATACACCGAGGTTGTGTTGCGCTTCAGCATTACCTTGCTCAGCGGCTTTGTGGTACCATTTTACGGCTTCGGTGTAATCTTGGGCAACCCCTTCCCCGAACCCATAGCAAAGGCCGAGACTGAATTGCGCGAGGGCAAGCCCTTGCTCAGCTGCTTTGCGATACCATTTTACAGCCTCGGTGTGATCTTGCTTTACGCCCTGACCATTATTAAAAAGGATTCCGAGGTTTACTTGCGCGAAGCCATCGCCTTGCTCGGCGGCTTTGCGATACCATTCGGCTGCGGTAGTATAGGATTGTGTTATTCTGAATGGATGTTCGCTCCGGGTTGCAATTGTAACACCTTTTGCATACCACCATCCGAGCTCGAACTGCGCGTCGCTGTAGCCGGCATTGGCGGCTTTGGTGATTAGGTCGTAGGCTTTCTCGCCATTTGCCTCCACTCCTTCACCACTGATGTAGCATACGCCGAGATTGAATTGGGCGGCGGCGTTGCCTTGGGCGGCGGCACGTTCGTACCACCGGGCGGCTTGCGTCATATCTTTCTCCACCTCAATGCCTTCGGCATAGTAGTAGCCCATAAGGTATTGCGCTTCGGCATCGCCGGCATCGGCTTGGGAGCGGAGGGTGGCGATGTCGTCGGCGCCGGCGGCGAGCGGCATCAGCGCTATCGCGGCGCAGAGCAGTATTCGTAGTATCGTTTTCATAATAGTTGATTTATTTTGTGTTTAATCAGTTATGCCAAGGGTTTTGAGGGAATTGATGGCTTCTTGTTGACCTTGAATGGCAGCTTTTTGCCACCACTTTACAGCTTCGCTTTGATCTTGGGCAACACCTATGCCTTTATAGTAGCATAACCCGAGATTACATTGCGCTTCTGCATTACCTTGGTCAGCCGCTTTGCGCAACCATTTTACGGCTTCGATGTAATCGCAGGTGACGCCTTTACCTGTGTAATAGCATAGGCCAAGGTTGTTCTGCGCTTTTTCAAGTCCTTGTTCAGCTGCTTTGCGAAACCATTTTACGGCCTCGGTGTAATCTTGCTTAATGCCATTGCCGTTATAATAGCAATAACCGAGATTGAGTTGAGCCATTGCATGACCTTGCTCAGCGGCTTTGCGCGACCATTTCACAGCCTCGGTGTAATCCTGCGCAATGCCGTTGCCGTGATAATAGCAATAGCACAAGTTACACTGAGCCTCCGCATACCCTTGCTCAGCCGATTTGCGGTACCATTTTACTGCCTCGGTGTAATCTTGGTTTACGCCGTTACCATATTCGTAGCATACCCCGAGGTTGTGTTGCGCTAAGGCATAGCCTCGTTCAGCAGCTTTGCGATACCATTTTACGGCTTCAGCGGAATCTTGGCTTACTCCATTACCGTTTTCATATAAGACACCCAAGTTATTTTGAGCTTCTGCATTACCTTGGTCAGCAGCTTTGCGATACCATTTCACGGCTTCGGTGTAATCTTGGGCAACACCTTCTCCGAACTCGTAGCATATCCCGAGGTTTAATTGCGCCTCGGCATCGCCGGCTTCGGCTTGGGCGCGGAGGGTGGCGATGTCGTCGCCAGTCGCACTGGCGGCAAGCGGCATCAGCGCTATCGCGGCGCAGAGCAGTATTCTTAGTATCGATTTCATAATAGTTGATTTATTTTGTTGAATTTAGTCGGATATGCCAAGGCGTTTGAGATTCGCGATTGCGGTTTGATTGCCTTGAATTGCCGCTTTGCGAAACCATTTCACGGCTTCGGCGCAATCTTTGGCAACACCGTTGCCGGTATAGTAGCATAAACCGAGGTTGCATTGCGCTTCAGCATGGCCTTGGTCGGCAGCTTTGCGGTACCATTTTACCGCCTCGGTGTAATTTTTGGCAACACCGGTGCCGTGATAATAGCAATAACCCAAGCTGCCTTGTGCCGTTGCATTACCTTGTTCAGCGGCTTTGTGATACCATTTTACGGCTTCGGTGTAATCTTGGGCTACGCCTTTACCATATTCATAGCATCTCCCGAGGTTGACTTGTGCCGAGGTAAACCCTTGCTCGGCCGCTTGTCGGTACCATTTTATCGCTTCGGTGTAATCTTTGTTTACGCCATTACCGAGTACGTAGAATATGCCGAGGTTGAATTGCGCCAAAGCCAACCCTTGTTCGGCAGCTTTTCGATACCATTTTGCCGCCTCAGAGTAATCTCGGGCTACGCCATTGCCATGTTCGTAGCACACTCCGAGGTTGTATTGCGCCGTGGCCAGCCCTTGCTCAGCGGCTTTTCGATACCAAAACACCGCAGTCGGTGAATCTTGGGATACACCTTCGCCCGACTCGTAGCTTACGCCCAGGTTGAATTGTGCCTCGGCCAGCCCTTGGTCGGCGGCTTTGCGGTACCAATATACCGCTGTCGGTGAATCCTGTTTTACACCATCGCCCGTATAATAGCTTACTCCGAGGTTATATTGCGACACGGCGTCGCCTGCTTCGGCTTGGGCGCGGAGGGCGGCGATGTCATCGTCGGCGCCGGCGGCGAGCGGTATCAGCGATATCGCCGCGCAAAGGAGTATTTGTAATATTGATTTCATAGAGCTAATTGGGTATTACAATTCCGGTTATGATAGTAATGCATATAAGAATCACTCTGCGTATCGTTATGCTAATTCTCTAACTTTGCGTCGATGTCGCGTAGCAGCATTTTGCTTGCGGCTACGTTTTGTTCGGCCGAGATGCTGAGATTGCAGTATTCACGCGCTTTGTTGTAGTCGCCAGCATCATAGCGTGATTGGGCATAGTGGTAGTAGGCGGGAGCATAGTGATTCTCGGCCAATTCGCGCAATGCCGCAGCTCTTTCGTAGCGCCCTGACGATAAGGCTTTTTTGAGTTTGGCCGCATTATCGTCGGTTGCGGGCTCTGAGCTCTGCTGTTGACGGTCGACTTCGGCTGCAGCCGGTTGCGTCTCTGCGGTTTCCTTTTTTTTATCAATGTGGGTTAGCAGCATTTTGCTTGCTGCTACGTTCTGCCAGGCCGAGATACTGAGCTTGCAGTATTCACGCGCTTTGTCGTAGTTGCCACCTTCATAGAGTGATTTGGCATAGTGGTAGTAGGCGGGAGCATAGTGATTCTCGGCCAATTCGTGCAATGCCGCAGCTCTTTCGTAGCGCTCTGACGATAAGGCTTTTTTGAGTTTGGCCGCATTATCGTCGGTTGCGGGCTCTGCGTTTTGCTGTTGCGCGGTTGCGTTTTGCTTTCGGGCTTCCTCTTGCTGCTTTTGGCCGGCTTCGGCTTGGGAGCGGAGGGTGGCGATGTCGTCGTCGGCGCTCGCGGCGAGCGGCATCAGCGCTATCGCGGCAAAGAGGATTATTCGGAGTATCGTTTTCATAATATTCATAGTGTCTAGTCGGTTATGCCAAGAAGCTTGAGTGTTTCGATTGCGAGTCTATGGCCTTGAATTGCGGCTTTGCGAAGCCATTTTATTCCTTCGTCGAGATCTTCAGCGATGCCCACGCCGAGGCCATAGCACGTCCCGAGGTTGTATTGCGCTTCGGCATGCCCTTGCTCAGCGGCTTTGCGATACCATTTTACGGCCTCGGCGGAATCTTGGCTTACTCCAGTGCCGTTTGCGTAGAAGGCACCCAAGTTGTATTGTGCTTGTGCATAACCCTGCTGAGCAGCTTTGCGGTACCATTTTGCGGCCTCTGCATAATCTTGGTTTGCACCAAAACCTTTTTCGTAGCATACCCCGAGGTTATTTTGCGCTTCGGCATGCCCTTGTTCAGCAGCTTTTCGATACCAGTACACCGCTTTAGCATAATCTTGATTAACGCCATTACCGTGAGTATAGCACAAGCCGAGGTTGTATTGCGCTTGTGCATAATCCTGCTCAGCAGCTTTCCGAAACCATTTTGCGGCCTCGGTGTAATCTTGTGCGACGCCTAAACTATAGTAATAACAAACACCGAGATTGTATTGCGCTAGTGTGTAACCTTGGTCGGCGGCTTTGCGATACCATTTTACGGCCTCCGCGGAATCTTGGCTTACACCCGTGCCGTTTGCGTATAAAGCGCCAAGGTTGTATTGCGCTAGTGGGTAACCTTGGTCGGCGGCTTTGCGGTACCATTTTGCGGCCTCTGCATAATCTTGGTTTGCACCAAAACCTTTTTCGTGGCATACCCCGAGGTCATTTTGCGCCTCGGCGTTGCCGGCTTCGGCTTGGGCGCGGAGGGTGGCGATGTCGTCGGCGCTCGCGGCAAAAGCAACTGCCGAAATGGCGAGTATCGTTATCAGTTGTTTTATCATAAGTGTTTTTGATTAGCGATTAATATATTTATTTTTCAGGGCGTTGATTGCATCTTTATCTCCTTGTTCGGCGGCTTTAGTTATCAATTCCAACGCCTTTTCTGTATCTTGTTTTACCCCGTCTCCATTGTAATAGCAAGCGCCGAGATTATATTGTGCTCGGGCATAACCCTGCTCGGCGGCTTTGCTCCACCAGTACACCGCAGTCTCGGAATCTTGCTTTACGCCCCAGCCATAGATATAGCATTGCCCAAGGTGGCATTGCGCGCTGGCATTTCCTTGCCCGGCGGCTTTAGTGAACCACTTCACAGCTTCAGAGTAATCTTGCTTTACGCCTTTACCAATTAAATAGCAGCCTCCAAGCTCTTCTTGGGAAGCGGCATCTCCTTGCTTTGCACGCTGGAGTATGTTCTCTAATATCTCAGCGTAGTCTTTCTCAGCACCTTCGCTGACTACAATGCCAAGTTGTTTCAGCTCATACAATGCCTGTTGACTACCTTGAAGTGCCGCTTTCTTGTAGTATTCGATGGCTTTCTCAACATTTTTATCCACGTACATTCCATATCGGTAGAAATGACCGAGACTCCATTGCGCTGCCGGATTTCCTAATTCGGCTGCTTTTTGGTAGATTTTGACAGCTTCTTGTGGGTCAGTGTTAACTCCGTACCCGTGTTCATAGCAATGCGCTAATCGGCAAAGCGCTTGGGCATTACCTTGCTCAGCAGCTTTGCGATACCATTTTACGGCCTCCGCGTAGTCTTTGGGCTTTCCTTTGGCATATTCATAACAGAGACCTAAATCAAATTCGCCTTCATGGTTACCGTTCATAGCCGATTTTTCAGCCCAAAATGCGGCGAGGTCATCCGACTTTGGAGTGCCTAAGCCTTGGCGGCATAGAATTGCCATATAAAATTGAGCTTCGGCATTGTCGGCGATGGCGGCAAGCTGATACCATTTGAAGGCATCATCGAAAGCGTTGTTGCTGTAGTAGTAGAATCCGAGCCTGCACTGCGCCTGGGCGTCGCCGGCTTCGGCTTGGGCACGGAGGGTGGCGATGCCGTCGTCGGCAACCGCCGCGAGCGGCATCAGCGCTATCGAGGCGTAGAGCAGTATTCGTAATATCGTTTTCATAGTGATGATTTATTAATGCATTCTTTTTTATGGTGGTTACGATTGGTGTGCAACCTCTTCGAGGTAGCACCACAAGGGGGCGCCGTGTCCCCCACATAGCCGCTGCGCGTCAATGTGGGGCTAACCGTTTGCGACCTTTTCAAGGTCGTTGCCTCTGCCTGTGATAGGTGATTGGATTGCCGCATTTTTCTACTTTAGATACTTGAGTTATGCCGAGCCTATCGTTCAAGGCAGCTTTTGATTGATCTTGTTTATCAGCTCTTTGCTCGCTGCTACGTTCTGCCCGGCCGAGATACTGAGGCTGCAGTATTCTCGCGCTTTGTTGTAGTTGCCGCCTTCATAGAGTGATTTGGCATAGGGGTAGTAGGCGGGAGCGTAATGATTGTCGGCCAATTCTTTCAAAGCCGCAGCTCTTTCGTAGCGTCCTGCCGACAAGGCTTTTTTTAGCTTGGCCGCAGGGGTGTTTGAAGCAGCCTCATTCTGCTTGCGTTGCTCTTCGGCTTTGCGGGCCTCCTCTTGCTTGCGTTGCTCTTCGGCCTTGCGGGCCTCTTCTTGCTTGCGCTTCTCTTCGGCTTTGCGGGCCTCTTCTTGCTTGCGCTTCTCTTCGGCCTTGCGGGCTTCTTCGGCTTTCTTGTCGGCCTCCTGCTGCTTTTGGTCGGCTTCGGCGGCTGACTGTTGTGGCACGGTGGTCTCCTCTTGCGGGGCTGTGGCTACGGAATCGACATTATATACATCTTCGGGGACACCGAAATTCTCGGCCCATATTTTGTACACTTGCTCGAGCGCGGCAAACTTGCCGTCGGTGCGGCTGTTGATCATCGCCGGAGCGTCGTCGGGGGCTAAGAATTTGGTGCGGGCGAAATAGCCGGCGAAGCGTTCCACAAGTAAATTCTTATCCTTACGGTCAGTGTCGATTTTGGCTACTATATTGGAATATACGATAGCCATATCGGCCGATTCTTCGGCGGTTACATTGTAGCCGTGCTCGCTGAAGAATTGATCGGCAGCTTTGATAATCACCTCTACATCGTCGGTGCTTTCGGAGAGGAGGCGCAGCTTCGATGAGCTTTGGGCAGCGGTCGCGACGAGCTCGCTATCATCCGTCTGGCGGTCGCAGTGGCGTACCAATTGTGTGGTGCCGTAGATGAGCAGGGCGGCCGCGGCGGCGATGGCGAGGGGCTTCCAGGCCTTGATTGCTATGGGCTTGACCGCGGCGATGATTTTGGCTATGGGGGAGGGCTTGGTCGTGGGCTTGCGGATGAGGTAGCGGGTGCCGTTGGCGTTGGTGGTGATGACGCCGTCGCCGGCTGCCGTGGCGTCATCTACCATCTTGATGAAGGCGAATACTTCGGCGGGCGGGAACGGGCCTGTGGAATGATTGAAGTGGTTCAGCCACCGGTCGGTTTCGGGGAGGAAGATTCCGTCGTCGGCGCGCTGGCTGCCTTTGATGTAAAGCTCGTCGATGACTACGGCGCCTTGGATGGTGTCGGTGGCTTTGCCGCCGCGGGGCTGTCGTGGCAGGGCGCCGTCGATGGCTCCGGCCGAGGCGGGAATGGCTCGGTAGCGGATGCTGCAGTCGGTCTCGCCGGTGACTTCGAGGATGCGGAAGGCACCCTCGGGGGTGCTGAGCACATAGCCGAGGGGGAGGGTGTAGGTGGTGCGCAGCTCGGAGAGGAAGGCGGCCACGGTGGGGGTGCGCCGCTCCTTCATCCGGTTGAGGGCGTGGACGATGGCCGCGCGGGTGCGGGCGCTGACGCTCTCGGGGAGGTTCTGCTCGATAATCTCGGGCGTGATGTCGAACGACTTGGGCGGCTGCTTGCCCGAGAGCAGGAAGTAGAGCGTGGCGCCGAGGGCATAGACGTCGATCTCGGGGGCGAAGGTGGTGATGTCGGTGTACTGTTCCATAGGAGCGTAGCCATCGGTGGCGCCCTTAGCGACAAGGTTGGAGGTGGGCTTGCCCTTCTTGTCGAAGTGCTTGGCGATACCGAAGTCGATGAGCACGGGGTGCTGCGAGCCGTCGTCCTCGTTCTTCATCACGATGTTGTCGGGCTTGATGTCGAGGTGGAGCAGGTGCTTCTCGTGGAGCAGGGCCACGGCCTTGGCTATGGGGATAAGGAGCGAGAGGGCGATGCCTTCGGAGAGGGCGCCGTTGTGCTTCACGCGGCGCTCGAGGTCGCCGCCGTCGAGGTACTCCATAGCGTAATAGGCGGTGTCGTTGGCCTCAAACACCTCATCGACATACACGATGTTGGCCGAGAGGCCGCTGATCTCCTTGAGACGCTTGGCCTCGGTGAGGAAATCCTTGAGGCCGGTGTTCATCTCGGTGGTCATATTGGGGGCAAAACGCATCGTGGTGCCGTTGTCGCCGCGGAAGCAGCCTTTCTTGAAGTACTCCTTGATGGCGAAGGTGCGGCTGATGTAGCCGTCGGCGGTCTTGACGGGCGCGGTGGCGCGATATGCGATGCCGAAGCCTCCGGCGCCGAGCACGCCCTGAATGGTGTACTGCCGTTTGCCGGTCACGAGCACCGAGCCGTCGGGCAACGCGCCGCTGATGAGCTCGCGCTTCGCGGCGTCGAGATTCACCTGCTTATTTATGATAGTTACGCTCATATAGCTATATAATTGATAATTAAAAGTTTACATTTTCACGCCAAGGCGCTTCAGCGCATCAATGGCATATTCATCATTTTGCTCGGCAGCTTTTTTATACCACTCGATAGCCTTAGCCTTATCTTTGGTCACACTCAGGCCATCTTCGTAGCAGCAGCCAAGATTGTATTGTGCCCAGGCATAACCTTGCTCAGCGGCTTTAGTGTACCACTCAACCGTTTTTTTGTAACTTTGTTTCACACCTATGCCATCTTTGTAGCAGCAGCCAAGATTGTATTGCGCATTGGCATGACCTTGCTCAGCTGCTTTAGTTAGCCACTCCACATACTTCTGGACGTCTCGTTTTACACCCTCTCCGTTTATATAGCAACAGCTGAGGTAGAATTGTGCATCGGCGTCGCCTTGTTCGGCGGCTTTAGTGTACCACTCTACGGCTTTCTGTGTGTCTTTTTTAACCCCTTCTCCATACTGATGGCAAATACCGAGTTGACGCTGTGCTGCAGCAAGACCTTGCTCAGCGGCTTTAGTAAGCCACTCTACGGCTTGACTGAAGTTTCCTTCTACTCCGTTTCCACGGTAATAGCAAACGCCGAGACAGTATTGCGCAGCATCGTAACCTTGGTCGGCGGCTTTGCCATACCACTTTACAGCCTCTGTATAATCCTGTTTTAAACCTTGACCAAACTCGTAGCAAAGACCAAGGTTGGTTTGCGCTTTTGCATAACCTTGCTCGGCGGCTTTCTTGAACCATTTTACAGCCTCAGCATAATCTTGTTTTACTCCCAGGCCTTCACAATAGCAATGCCCGAGGCCATTTTGCGCTTCGGCATTTCCCTGCTCGGCTGTTAATTTAAATAACTCAACGGCTTTAGAGTAATCCTCTTTATCGTAGTACATTTTGGCAAGTGAAACTTGTTTGGCAATGGACTCATTGGAGCTGCTCGTTAGCGAATGGACAGCAAAAGTTACACCACCGACAATTATCGCTGCGATTGCGGCTACTATGCCCACTTTTTTCCATTTGCGGCCTATGCCTGTAATCGAGCTTGTGATTTTGGCCGCGGGGGAGGGCTTGGCGGTGGGCTTGCGGATTAGGTAGCGGGTGCCGTTGGCGTTGGCGGTGATGACGCCGTCGCCGGCTGCCGTGGCGTCGTCGACCATCTTGATGAAGGCGAATACTTCGGGTGGCGGGAACGGGCCTGTGGAATGATCGAAGTGGTTCAGCCACCGGTCGGTTTCGGGGAGGAAGATTCCGTCGTCGGCGCGCTGGCTGCCTTTGATGTAAAGCTCGTCGATGACTACGGCGCCTTGGATGGTGTCGGTGGCTTTGCCGCCGCGGGGCTGTCGTGGCAGGGCGCCGTCGATGGCTCCGGCCGAGGCGGGAATGGCTCGGTAGCGGATGCTGCAGTCGGTCTCGCCGGTGACTTCGAGGATGCGGAAGGCACCCTCGGGGGTGCTGAGCACATAGCCGAGGGGGAGGGTGTAGGTGGTGCGCAGCTCGGAGAGGAAGGCGGCCACGGTGGGGGTGCGCCGCTCCTTCATCCGGTTGAGGGCGTGGACGATGGCCGCGCGGGTGCGGGCGCTGACGCTCTCGGGGAGGTTCTGCTCGATAATCTCGGGCGTGATGTCGAACGACTTGGGCGGCTGCTTGCCCGAGAGCAGGAAGTAGAGCGTGGCGCCGAGGGCATAGACGTCGATCTCGGGGGCGAAGGTGGTGATGTCGGTGTACTGTTCCATAGGAGCGTAGCCATCGGTGGCGCCCTTAGCGACAAGGTTGGAGGTGGGCTTGCCCTTCTTGTCGAAGTGCTTGGCGATACCGAAGTCGATGAGCACGGGGTGCTGCGAGCCGTCGTCCTCGTTCTTCATCACGATGTTGTCGGGCTTGATGTCGAGGTGGAGCAGGTGCTTCTCGTGGAGCAGGGCCACGGCCTTGGCTATGGGGATAAGGAGCGAGAGGGCGATGCCTTCGGAGAGGGCGCCGTTGTGCTTCACGCGGCGCTCGAGGTCGCCGCCGTCGAGGTACTCCATAGCGTAATAGGCGGTGTCGTTGGCCTCAAACACCTCATCGACATACACGATGTTGGCCGAGAGGCCGCTGATCTCCTTGAGACGCTTGGCCTCGGTGAGGAAATCCTTGAGGCCGGTGTTCATCTCGGTGGTCATATTGGGGGCAAAACGCATCGTGGTGCCGTTGTCGCCGCGGAAGCAGCCTTTCTTGAAGTACTCCTTGATGGCGAAGGTGCGGCTGATGTAGCCGTCGGCGGTCTTGACGGGCGCGGTGGCGCGATATGCGATGCCGAAGCCTCCGGCGCCGAGCACGCCCTGAATGGTGTACTGCCGTTTGCCGGTCACGAGCACCGAGCCGTCGGGCAACGCGCCGCTGATGAGCTCGCGCTTCGCGGCGTCGAGATTCACCTGCTTATTTATGATAGTTACGCTCATACTGTAATGTGCTGGTTAATTATTAGTTGATAAATCGTTTGAAGAAATCTTTGATGCGCTGGCCCATTGAGGGGGTGGCGGTGGCGGCGGTGGTCACTTCGCGCGAGGCGGCGGGGCGCTCGATGCGGCGAGTGGTCGATGCTCCGTCGTCGTCGGGCTGCGGCACCTCGATGGGCTGCTCCTCGGTCACTACTTGGGCCACGGGGATAAGATATAGGGTGTTGTTGTCGGCGCTGTCGGCGGTGAGCTGTGCCAAACGTTGGCATTTCTGCTCATCGGTGAGTGAGGCGTCGGCGAGGACGGCGCATATCTGCTCGTCGGTCACCTGGTGGAGCACACCGTCGGTGCACAGGAGGAAGTAATCGCCGGCGGCGATGTCGTCGAGCTGCATCACGGTGGCTTTGGCGCGCTCGCTGCCCTCGGCGCGGGCTGTCATCGAGCGGGTGATGATGTTGTCGTTGGGGTGGCCGATGGCTTCGTCGGGGGTGATGACGCCGGAGTGTACCATAGCGTTGACGAGCGAGTGGTCGTCGCTGCGGTAGAGGATGCCGGAGGAGGGGCGCACGTGGTAGATGCGGCTGTCGCCGATATGCGCCACCAGAGCCCCCTCGCCGTGGACGGCGAGGAAGGTCATCGTGGTTGCCATACCCTTATTGGCAGCGTTGGCGCGGCGGTCGAGGGCCGTGTAGGCGGCTTGGAGGCAGAGGGCGAAGTCGTCGTAGCCGAAAGCCTCGTTCCAATCGCGGCCGTCGAGGGCGGCTGCTATGGCATCGCACACCGTGCGGCTCGCCACCTCGCCTTTCTCTTCGCCGCCCACTCCGTCGCACACCACGAAGAAGCGTTGCTCGGCTGACGGCTTGTCGACGTCGGGGTATCGCGCGTCCTCTTGGTTGGCGCGCTGCCCGAGCTGGCAATAGGAATATGCTTGGTTGAGTTGGATTGTCATAGCTGTTATTACTGTCGTTTGAAGCGTAAAGTAGTCTTGCCGAGGCGGATTGAATCGCCGTAGTTGAGATACACTATCTCGCCTTCGATGAGGGGCTTGTCGTTGTGCATCACGGGATTGAGGGCGCGGAGCACCTTGAGCTTGAACTGGTAGCCTTTCCCCTCCTTGTTGGTGACCTCGATTGCTACGGAGCGGCGGCTTACGGTGGTGTCGTTCTTTATCTCAATGTCGGAGGGCAGGTCAACGTCGGCGCGGCCTATGGTGTTCTGGCCTTCGTGGAGAGGGAAGCTGGTGTTGCCCATCTTGCCGAGCAGTCCGCCGAATCGCACTATCTCAATCACTCCCGTGCTTGTCATCGCATAGGTGGGTAGCACTTTTGTGCCTTTCTTGGGCTTGGCGGCTTCGGGCTGGGCCGGGGCTGCTTGTGGCTGGCTCGGGGCGCCGGCCGGGGCGGGCTGCGTGCTTTGTCCGGCCGTGGGTGCCATCGTCACGGGCTTGAAGTTGAGCTTCACGGGTATTATTTGTCCGCATTTGGGGCATTTCACTTTCACCAGGCCGGCCTGCGCGGGCATCGGGAATTTGAAGGCTGTGGCGCAGCCGGGGCACTTCAGTGCTACGTATTTGGGTTTGATCTGTTCCATAGTGTCAGGTGGTAAGGATGTCGTTTTGCATATCGGGTGTCTCGGGGAGGCTCTCATCGTAGGCATTGGCGGCGAGGTATCCTCCGTCTTGATTCATATTGTGCTCGGCGTCGCTCACGTCGATGTCGCCGGGCACTTGGGCTATTATTTGTTGGCCCTCGGGGTCGGTAATTACGTCGAACACCCCGTCGCCGTCCACGTCCACCATCATTGCCTGGTTGCCTTCCGGGTCGTGGATTGCGGCCGCGAGATACTCTTGCCCGGTTTCATCGCTTACGATGCCTATCTCGTCAACCTGCACCACATTGGGGCTGTCGATGTCGGTGGGGTCAATCTCTTCGCCGGCGATGATGTTATCGACTACATCGCCGTGCTCACCGGGAGTGGCGGGTGCGGGCGTGGGGTCGATGGGTTCCGGCTCCGGGGTGGGGGCGATTGGCTCCGGCTCGGGAGTGGGGGCGATTGGCTCCGGCTCGGTGGTGATAGGTTCGGGTTCGGGCACAGGCTCTATCGGGGTAGCATCCACGGGCTGCTCCGGCTGAGGAGTGACCGCTTCGGCCTGCTGTGCCTCGTCGTCGGCCACGGCATTAATCACTTCGGGGACTACGGCTCCGGCTACACCGCCGGCAAGCCCTGCTCCGGCCATCGCTATGGTCGATGCTACTGCGCCTGATGTCTGCTTCTTGGAGCTTTCGGTTTTCTGCTTGATATTTTCAGTTTCTGCCATTGTAGTAGGTTGTTATCGGTTATATATAATAAGGTGTTGAAGTTTTTTGGGGGTGAGAGGTATCAGATGATGATGTCGTTGCCTATACCGTCGGGGTCGAGGGACTCTCCTTCTAATGGGTCTATAATCGGCTCATCGTTTGGGTCTAAGTCGTCAATCGCGGGGGGTATCAGGATATCCTCGGGTATCATAGGGCCATACACACTTGGCTCAGGCTCGATGACGATTATCGGGTCGTTGGGGTCGATAATCACGATATCCCCGGGGTCAACGGTTATCGGATTGACCGGCTCCGGCGTAGGTTCCGGCTCAATGGGCTCAATTTCCGGCGTAGGCTCCGTTTCGATGTGTTCCGGCTCGACAGGTTCCGTCTCGGGTTGAGGCTCGGGCGTGGGGGTCGGCTCAATGGGGGTGTCATCGTGCGGCTGCTCTGATCCGGCGGCCGGGCGGGTCTCTTCGGCGTTGTCGCTCGGAGTGGCTATCGCTTCGGGGACTACAGCTCCGGCCACGCCGCCGGCCAGCCCTGCACCGGCCATCGCCATCGCCGAGGCGCCTGCCGATTGCTTCTTGGCGCCTTCGGGCTTCTGCTTTATGGGATTGCTCTCAGTCATTTTAGTAGCTCTTATCTGATTGGCAATGAGGTAAGATATGCTTATAGGAGCGTCACACTATGATGTCGCTTTGAATGTCGATGTCGGTTTCGCCGGGCATATCATAGCCGGTGTCGGCGAGCTCATCGCCGGTAGCGAGGTCATCGCCGGGCTCGTTGCCGGGCAGCTCAATGTCGTTCATCTCGTTGTTGATGCGGTTCTCTGCTATTTCGACTTCGTCAGTGAGATGCTCACCGCTCGGAGTAATTACCACGTCGGGGCGGCCGTCGTAATCATAATCGATGAGGATGTTGCCGTATTCGTCGGTCTCGGTCAGTGGGAGGCCATCAACTTCGGGTTGATTAAAGTTTCCAGTATCGGGCTCCTCAATCTCACCATATATAATGCCTACTTCGTTGATGTCGATTACTTCGGCCACGTCGTTGCCGTCGGGGTTGAACACCTCGCCGGCTACTATCTCGGCTTCGGCGGTGATGGGGCGAGCCTCGGTGGGGTCGAGCTCCGGCTCGGCGGGTTCGGTAGCAGCTTCGGCGATGACGGCCTCTTCGGCTGCGGTTTCCTGAGCTGCGGTGTCGTCGGCCGCGGTGGCGGTAGCGCCATCGGCGAGGGGCTCCTCAATGGCTTCGGCGGCGGTGGTCGCGGCAGCACCGGCGAGGCCGCCGGCAGCGGCTGCTGCACTCATTGCGGCGGCAGCGCCTAAGCCTTTGCCTATCTTGCTGCCTTTGCTTTTGCTCTCTTCGCCCGATTGGGCCGGAGCAGCTTTCTTGTTGATGTCGGTTGTTTCCATATCAGTGGGTTTTGATGTTAATTACGCTGTGAAATTACAATCGCGGGGCAGGGGATTGCAAATTTTGAGAAGCAAACCGGACGAACTCTCGGGGTTTCGTGTCGAGACGCCGGGGTTTGGGCCACGAAGTGTTGAGGTCGATTTTAGCGCCAATCGATGATGACGTTGTTGTGCATACTCTTAGGCGCGATGAGCTGCGGATGCTGCTGCGTGGGCATATTGCGGGTGGAGTGGAGCACGTCTTTGTAGATGAATTTGAACAGCTCGAGGGTGGTCACTTGCTTATTGCCATCGGCATCGGCTTTACCGCGCAGGCCTTTGAGCAGGGCTTGCGTAAACTGTCCGGCGCCTACATAGGGGTTCTCCGAGGAGAGCTCGTCGGGGCGGCAGGCCACGAAGAAGGCAATGCCGGCGTTTTCGGTGTCGATGTCGTAGGGCTGCTGGTCGCTGTCGTTGATGGTGCCGGCGTGGCAGGCGTCGATGAAGCAGTATTTCTCCGAGGCGCTCGACCGGGCGAGGAGCGACGTTATCTCGTGGTACCAAATGATGCGGTCGAAAGCCGCGATGCCGCCCTGGGTGCCGTGGCCGCTGAAGTAGAAGATGACTTTGTCGCCTTTCTGGGCGCGGTTGCTGATGGCGCGTAGCTTCTCTATCACGTTGTCGTGATTGGCGTAGCGGCTTGTCAGGATGGTGATGTCCTTGGTCGTGTGCTCCATCACTTTCTTAAACGCCTTGGCGTCCTTGGTGGTCTGCTGGAGGTTATTGTCTTCGTTCTGGTAGCGCGACACTCCCACCACGAGCACGTAGGTGCGGGCTGCCGAGGCGCCGATGGCAAATGCCATAAGGATTGACAGAATGGTAATGATTCGTTTCATAATTGTATTGATTTATTGTTAGTTACGTTTGTTTTAGCAATGCGCCTTGCACGAGCCGCAGATGCCTTTGGTGATTTCGTGCTTCGACAGGGGCTTGCCACACTTGGGGCACACGAGCTTGACAGCATATTCTTCAGCGAGCCGCTCTTGCTTCTTGCTGTTGAAGATGCCGAGCAAGGGCGTCACCATCGCAGGAGCCATCATTATGCCGCGTATTGCCATAAGTGAATCGAAGCACATAGAGATTCCTAAGCATACTATCGAGATAAGAATGGGGATAAAACTGCGCAGGCGCATATTATGAGCGAGGCGTTTTTTCTCGGTCTCGAATTTCTCGTAGGTGCGCTTCAGGGCGAAAAACTGCTCGGTGAAGTCGTCGGGGTCTTCGCTAGTGAGCTGCGAGGCCGAGAATGTCACTCCGTTGATGGTCTCGTCGCCGAGGCGTATGAGGGTGTTGCGGCTTATGCGTTTCACCTCGATGCGCTCAAAGGCGCCGCTATCGTTGCGTATGAAAGTGCCGTTGGCCGAGTCTTCGTCGCGCAGTATCCATTCGCCGCTGTCGGTGATGGTGAGCGAGGCGTGGATGGCGCTTACTCCGCTTGCCGTGATGGCGAAGGGCTGTTGCCCGCTACGTCCTATTACTATTTTTTTCATCTTTTTGATATAAGGTTTTGATTACTTCTTTGTAGTTCTTGAGCAGTTGCTTGGGCACGGTGAGGGTGTAGCCGTGTCGTGCGTAGTCGGCAAGGGTAAGCCGTTGCTTGGGCAGGTTGATGCTCATCAGGTAGGCTTGGTTGATGATTACGCTGCGGCCTAACCTTACAAACGGGCTGCGCACCCCTTTGGGGTACGCTTGCTTAATCACTTGCTCCATCTTGCTGATGCCTATCGACAGCGTCTGCTTCTGGCCGCTGATGTAGAGCACATTGGTGTAGTTGCCCTCGGCTTGAAAGCAGGCCACTTTGTCGAGGTCTAAAATGTGAAGCTCATCGCGAAAATTGATACAGATTTTCATCGGGGCGAGGCGTAATGGCTACATTCCCTTAATAGCCGGTAATAGATAGCAAAAGCGTAGGGAATACAATCTGCAAGTCGAATTTTGAGGTTCTCGGCAAAGACCCATCACAGCGACTGCAGTCAACCCCCACGCATTGAAGCTATTCCACTACCCCGCCTATCAGGTGGGGTTGAAAAATAGGCACACATGAGCGTCTCTTTTATGACTGCTATTCTCCTCTGTGATAGAAACTTTTGCCGAGATTCCAAAATTAGGATAAAGCAAAGATACGCTATTCAAAATGTAATAGAGACAGGAGCGTCGCGCGGCTCTCCGCGCGCGTCACCTTACTCAAAGGCAAATGTAGGCAATTATCCCGAGAATAGCAAGCCCGCCCGCCGGAATCTCCGCCCCGTCGGCCGGATAAAAAGAGGTGGGCCGCGCGGGGCGGCTCACCTCTTTTTCATTTTC